>JBJHBN010000262.1:0-4536 GCA_050485505.1 Opitutales bacterium
GGATTTACTCGGTGTAATTTACAGAATTTCCGGATCGAATCGGGTAGCTCTCGTTCGACCCGCCAAGGCCGTTTCTCCAACTCAATCCCTCCTGCGTCCATCCGGCTCAGGTCGAGCAAGTTCTGAAGACTCTTATGCAGGGTTTCAGTATCTTCTATCGCAGAGCAAAGCAAATCTTGATGCTCCTTTGAAAGGCTCTCCATGGCGTTTTGCTGAAGAAGATAAAGCGCCATTCGAACAACAGTCATCGGCGTCTTCAGCTCATGTCCAATCATTGAGATCATACCTGCTCTCAACTCGTCTATCAGGCGCATATCCGTAACATCCTCAAGTAACAATGTGAAACCAAATGGAGGTTGTTCAGATTGAGATAGACCGGCCACCTGAGGCAGGAAATAGCGCTCTTTTTCATCGATAGTGAACGGGATCGAGCCTTTCAAATTCGTAGGATTCAAATCTTCACCGTTTTTCCTTACATCCTTGATCACCTCCTTCAGTTCATCAGACAATGTTGGTGAATCCTTGTCCGCTCCAATCGCATCCAGGAAGCGGCGTGCGGCAGGATTAAGAAAGAGGATCAATCCGTCTGGATCTGTCACAAAAAGGGGGTGCGCCAACGACGCCATACTTGCCTCCAAGGTTCTTTGCGCACGATCGACCTCTTCGCGCTGGGACTGTTTGAACTGTTCCATGCGATAGGACACCAGATTCATGGGACGCGCAAATTTACCCAGCTCCCTAAACGAAAACGTCGGCGTGGCTTCATTCCACTGCTCAGATCCGAGCTCCTGAATAGCCTCTGTCAACCGCTGCATAGGCTTCAAGATCCGGAAGGCATACAGATATGCCCAATAGAGCACAGCCACAGCGATAACTATCAGCAGCAATATGAGCAGGCGGACCACTACCAGCAGGCCTTCCTGGGCGACGCCCCCACCTCTCATCAGTTCTTCCGTATTCAGTTTCTGTGCGGCAATAACCATATCCGACACCTTTAGGACCTCAGGGCTCAATCGCTCCGCATATCGTCGAACCAGAAACTCTTCAAATTCACCATGCTCCTCAATCTCGAAAAACCGCTGTACCTGCCCTTGCAGTAGGTAGAGGTTCTCAAGAAGATCATCTATTGCCTCCATCAATTGGGTGGAAAGCCTGTGGCGAATTGACTCAATGGACTCCTGACGATCCTCAAGTATCATCAGATTTGATACAAATAGATTTCGAGCTGCATCCTCATCACCCGCAAGGCGCAGTACCAAGGCCGTATTGATTTGGCTGTTCGCACTTTGAATGCCCTCAAGGTGAGCGCTCAACCGGGCATTAATACTGAAAATTCGTTCAACACGATCCCCGAGCTCCCTATAGGAACTGAGCACATAGAGTCCGAATGCTAGAACCACAATGAGCAGGGAAGCTACTGCAATGGCCACTCTTAATCGACCAAGGTTCAGGCTTAAGGCTTGCAAAGGTCCTTGCAATCGGGACAAGAGAGTTCGAGATCCTTCAACCATAAGCATACGAAACTATTCAATAGAGCCATCAACGACCCACTGCCATTCTACCTGCGATATCCAGTCCGAAGCGTTTTCGCTTTCGATAGAGCGTGGCGGGGTCTATACCCAAGATTGAGGCTGCTTCCTCCTGTGAGTCGCATTGTTCGAGGATCCGCTCAATGTGCGCTCGTTCGATTTCGGCCAACGTCACCAGGGCGCCTACCTGCCTTTCCGCTTGCTCCCCGTCCCTGAGATAGGCAGGTAAGTCCGTAAGCAGAACTTCATCGCCCCGAGTCATGATCAATGAATGTTCAATCGCATTTCTCAGCTCACGCAAATTCCCCGGCCAATTGTAGCGTTGCAGGGCGTGCAATGCGTCGGGTGTAAACGACCGAACCTGTTTCCCCATCCGAGGCGCCAGAAAATGCAGAAGTTTGTCCGCGAAATGAGGAAGATCCACCATGCGTTCCCGCAACGGTGGCATTACCAACGGAACGACGTTCAGGCGGTAGAACAAATCCTCGCGAAAACGGCCGTCATGCACTTCCGCTTCAAGGTCCTTATTCGTGGCCGCAAGCACGCGGACATTCGCCTTCCGCAGTCTAGGGTCCCCCACCCGCTCATATTCACGGTCCTGAATCAACCTGAGTAATTTGGCTTGAATCTCGAGTGGCATTTCACCTATCTCATCAAAAAAAAGCGTGCCCCCATCCGCATGTGTAACCTTCCCATCCTTATCCCGAACCGCACCTGTGAACGCACCGCGGGTATGCCCAAATAAATCACTTTCAAATAACTCCTTGGAAAGTGACGGACAGTTAACCGTAATAAAAGCCCCATCCTTTTGCCGACTGTGTGCATGAATCGCACGCGCCAAAAAACTTTTCCCTGTACCACTTTCTCCCAGTATCAGAAGTGTCGTCGGCGTTACAGCCGCCCGGAGCGCCAGCTCATACAAATCCTGCATTCTGGGTTCTCTTGAGAAATAACTGGCCTCTGGGTTGCCCGACTCAATCTCGGACTCTAGAACACGAATACGACCTTCCAATTGCCGTTGGCGGCCGATTTTTTCGAGGCATTGCTCCAGCATCTGCGGAGTAAAAGGCTTGGGAATATAGTCCACAGCCCCTGCTTTCACCATCTCAACCGCTGAGGCTATAGAGGAGTGAGCTGTGATAATAACTACCTTTAGCCTACTATTAATTTCCAGGCAGCGTGGAATTAAGTCCCCACCATGCAAACCATCGCCCAAATTCAAATCGAGAAAAAGCACATCAAATGCTTCCTTTCTCAAGACTGAGAGCGCCTCCTCACCAGTCGTAACCAGCACGCATTCATACCCCTGGTTCTGCAGCGCCACGGCTACCACCTTACGAATGCGGGGACAATCATCGAGGACAAGAATACGCATAGAGGCAGCTAAGTTCGTCGGTTTAGCTGAAAAGATCAAACCGAGGCACTGAAATATCCAGTCCATTCACACTGCATGAACAAAATAATCTTCTGAAGTAGTGAATTTCATTTTCATTCGTATGGACCAGATCCCTTAGCATCCGATTTCCTGAACTGAAAACATCAAATGGGTGTGAAAAACAATACAATCCAAAGAGGTCAGTTGCAAAGACACACAACTGCCTTATGCAAGAGGCTACAAGTGCCTATCGGGCACAATGCAATGCAAACCTTCTAAAACGGACAAGCCACAGATCCAATATCACTGTATCCCCCCCAGTCTCGATCCGACAACCCCGAAAACATCACTAAATAAAGAACAACTGGTATACATTCTGCGTAGACTTCACCATGACAACCACCCTCAAAGCCGAAACCGACAGCCCCCTTGCTTCCCCTATCCGAATCATGGTCGTCGAAGACCATGCAAGACTGCGCAATCATCTGGCGTCTTTTATCGATGGACTCGAAGGTATGAAATGCGTGGCCACAGCAGAAGATGGATGCGCCGCACTGGCCTCCATTTCATCATCCGCTCCGAATATCGTTTTGATTGACCTGGAAATGCCCAAGATGAACGGACTGCGTTTGATCCGCCGGATTCGGAGTTTTTTCCCAAACATAAAAACACTAGTTCTCACTGCATACAGCGACCTCAGCTACGTAAGACAAGCGCGACACGCGGGCGCTTTCGGCTATGTCGTAAAATCCAACCCAGGAGAAGTCATCGAAGCTCTTCAGGCCGTTGCTAATGGGAAACGCTACTTCGCGAAACACCTGGACCCCTGACAGTAGTACCAATAGTGATTAGACCAATTGTCACTGTCCGGTCGCGTAGGCCATAGCCGCCCGCGCAATCGCGAGGTCGTGATCAGCCTGAACGGCGTTTGCGCGGGCTGTGCTTAAAGCGACCTGGGCGGAAAGTACATCCAGCTGGGTTGCGGCGCCACTGCGCTGACGTTCCTGTGCCAGGCGAAGGGACTCTTCCGCCCGTTCGACGACACGGGACGCAGCTGAAACCAGCTCACGGGCCTCCACCAAATCCAAATACGCCTGGCGCACCTGAAACTCTACCTGCAAACGGACGTCAACCTCGGCAGCCCGAGTCTGATTCAGCTGGGACTGCGCCTGCCGGACACGGGCACGTGTGCGATGACCGTCCCACAGATTCCAGTTCATTTCCAGACCTACCAGCCAGCCACCATCAGAGTCTCCGATACGATTCGAATCGAAGGGCTTGCGCCACTCATAACCGCCCACAGCAGCAACGAGCGGGTGTTGGCGCTTGCGTTGACTCGATAACATTGCATCACCGGATTCCACCAATAATTCACTTCGTTTAACCTCCGCACGACGATCAAAAGCCAGCTCAATTGACTCGGCAAGGCTCAAGCGAATGTCCGGTTCGTCAAACTCACCCTGCACTTGAACCGGGCGGCGATCTCCGAACTCTGTCAGGCCCATGCTCTGCAAAAGCGCGTCCACCGCCGAATCAATGCGATTGCGACTGCGGATCAGTGCAGGCTGCGCATTGTCCAGCTCAACTTCCGCACGTAGAACCTCGAATCGCGATGAACTACCTGCCTCAAGG
>JBJHBN010000263.1:0-4529 GCA_050485505.1 Opitutales bacterium
AGAACCACAAAGTTTGCGGCGTTCTTCCAGAAGAAACCTCGGAAACGAACTTTTTGACGGCTGGGGTATTATTTCCGCCTTTTCCCCACCAAATCCTATTGTCAGCATTGAGTTCCAAAAATTTCTCTTTGCTTATCCTCCAGTATGTGCCTGTTGGCGGTCCTGAAATGACACGGCCTGAAGGGGACGTAACGGGATAGACGCCGGCATCGTAGGGGTTGCGTGCCGTCATATTCTCTGCCTTCCAAGGCCCCCGGGGATCGCCGTCAGGGTTTTTGTAGCGAGCTTCCATTTCCTCTGTTCGAGGCAGTGGATTAGGAAACCAAGCTTCTTTGTTCTTGGCAAAGATAAGGATAAAATCGTGATCCTCAGAAAACCATTTCGCTGAGTTTTTCGGCGCATAGACCTTCTGCCAGACAATAGTCGCAACAAAGTTTCCCTCGCCAAAAACCTCGTTTCCCAGCTTTCTTAGGTTGTCGACCTCGTTGTCGTCTATTGAAATGAAGACAACACCGTCGTCACTCAAGAGGTTCTTGGCAAGACGCAATCTTGGGTAGAGCATGGAAAGCCAATCAGAGTGAAATCTCCCGTTAGCCTCGGTGTTGGCGACAAGGAGTGCACCCCCCGCATCTGCTTGACCCGACAAATTGAGATACTCGGCAGCACCAGTGGCGTAATCGTCGTCATATATAAAATCTCGGCCGGTGTTATATGGGGGGTCAATGTATATGAGCTTCACCTGACCCAGAAACGACTCCTGCAGAACCTTCAATGCCTCAAGATTGTCCCCCTCGATCAACAGATTTTCCGAGTTGTCAAAATCGATGCTCTCGCTCCGAACGGGACGGAGTGTTTTTGCTGTTGGCGTATTCGCGGCCAGCAAAGCCTCCCGCTTTCCGGGCCAGTCCAAGCGATACCGCTCCTGCGGGCCCTCCACGATATGATCACTTAACTCCTGCCGAAGCTGATCGAAATCTACCGCCAGGCGCGCGGCCCCATTCGCCTCGTCACGTACCTCGGTGACACAACCTGGGAACAGCTCCCGGATTCTGGCGATGTTGTCCTGGCTCAGGTCCGGACTGCGCATTTTCAATTTATCCATTGTCGATCCTAACGCCGATAATCTGGTATAAGTGGGGTCACTTGGTTAGCTCTTGATCCAGCTGCTTGGCATCATGCCGGCTACGTCAGAACGGGATGTCATCTTCGCCTTCTTCATCATCACTTGAATTCTGCTTGCTACTGTTAATTTGCTGCCAAGCCTCTGCAATTGCTTCCCAATCGACGTTGCGCTCAGTAGATCCGGACCATACTGACCAAAAGTCCGGGTCATCTGACTTCGGTTGCTGCTCTTTTCTTAAACTATTCATCTTCACGAGCACCGGAAGCTCGGAAGCCCAACCTAGCAGGATGGCGTTTTGCGACGGTAGTGAAGGAAGGTCCCGCAACAGGCCACGCAAATTGTCCGGCACAAGCTTGTGCACCAAATCCTGGTCACGGTCATTGCTAATGCGGTGTAGCAAAAAAGTGTTGCACTGAGAAAGCACTGTTGGCGAAAGTTCGCTTGGGCGCTGTGATGACAGTACCAGTCCCAGTCCAAACTTTCGCCCTTCCCGCGCGATCTTCTCGAAGACTTGGCAGCAAATCGCGGCTGAGTTCTGGCTTTCAGCATCGTCCGAGTAGCGGCGAAGAAACGTGTGAGCCTCTTCCATAACCAGTACGGTTGGTAGAGTGTTGCCATGATGAAGTCTGCGATAGCGCTGCAGGGCTTCAAGCGTTACGCGGGAAATAACCGCCGTAATGATGTGTACGACTTCTGCCGGTACAAGCGACAGGTCGATCACTGTAACAGAGGCATTGTTGGCTTGGTCTCCGCCGATGTGATTGTTCAGCCATTCATCGAGATTGATGCCGTCCGGATTAGATATAATCGAGCTCATTCTGGTATCAGACAGGAGCGTGCGAATACGCGATACGAGAAAATCAACGAACTGGCTAACACCTTCCTGCTCGGCCAAAATTTCAAGATGATCCGGAAGCTCGGTGCCATTGAATGGTATGGGGACATCCTCATCAGGACCTTCTTGATAAATAATTTCGCCAACTGTATCCAGGGAAGATTCAAGGGCGGTGATGATCGCTTGGACTTCGGGCTCATTGAAAGCACGATAGTATTCAATGGTCCTCCCGTCCTTGACAAAGCTGTTATGTGTCGATGTTAATGCTGCATTGATCGCGGATAAGACGTCATTCAGCTTATTTTCGTCATGTTCGGTGGTCTTGCTCTGAATATCTGTAGCTATAGCCTTCAGACGAAAGCCGAACTTGGACTCATCAGTCTGGATGTCACCAGACTGAAAGTCCCGTCGGATAGAGATTAGTCTGGATGAAAGGTAGCGGCGCAGAGCGAGTTTCTTCTCGTCTTCGGAATCGGATGAGATTGCTCTCCCTGCTTTAATGTCACGTAGAGCTCTTTTGAGCAGCGGGCGTTGTGTTCTAGCGCTCGCTTGTGTAAAAGAGCCCCACTCTGCACTATTCCAGAACCACAGGGGCAGCTGTAGTTGCTCAACGTGCTCACCTGGTTCTACGGCAAAGACGCGAACATCCCCCATATCTTTGAAGGTACTGGCATACTCACCGTTGGGATCGAGCACGATAAAGCGCGCATTGGGGTTGGCCCCACGCTTCTTCTTTGCCGCCTCCAGAGACCAGCGGATCAGTCCCGCCACAGAGCATGACTTACCGCTCCCGGTGTTACCCAGCACCGCCAGGTGGCGTCCAAACAGGCGATCAGGATCGACGCTGACTGTGGCGTTAGCGGCCAGAGGGCTTGTCCCAATCTTGATACGCCGGTTTTCTCCAGACTCAACGATGGATCTGAGCTGCAATTCCGTGGGTAGCAATACGGGATCACCAACAGTTGGATAGGATTCCACACCGCGCTTGAAGCTGAACTGCTCGACATTTTCCTTTGTGCCCTCATAGACAAGACTACCAAGAGGATTGAGGCTCATTTTGCGTTGTGGATAAGGCAGGTCGACCAGGCCGAAATCCTGCATTCCCTTGCGCTTGGGATACTGTGAGCGTTCTATGGTGATCCACTCTACTTGGGCGACAAGGTGTCCTTGATCGCTGGAGATCAGTACATAACCATTGATGCGTGGAAAAGGCCTTGGTGTGCCTGTGTTTAGGGCAACAACATCAGGTGATTCGATTTCAAGCAGCACTTTGATTTCGTCGGGAGAGACAAAATCTACGATACCCACGCGCAATGAGTCGGCGTATGCCAGGGGAGAGAGGCTCACGGCATGTCCTCCCGATGGTCATCATCCGAAGTCGGCTTCTTCCCTTGACCTTCGATGCCATACCTTTGCTTAAGTAGCTCTGCCATGCGAAATGTGGTGCGATCAATGGCGGCCTTGGGCAGGAAGTGCTCGGTTAAGGCCTCCAGGTCGGCCAACTGAGGACCGACCAGAAGGCTTACCTGCGACTTCCTCTCATTGGCGAGCGCCTGGATGCGGCCAAGGTTATCCTCCATCGAGATCACTACCAGGTGCGTGGATGGAATAGTGAGCATGTCGCGAATCACGCGATTAATGTGCTCATCACCGAAGCTGTACCCATAGGTCACCAGCGTGGTGTTGGGGCGGCAAACGGCAGCAGCCAGGTCCCGAAACAGCTCCACATAAGGATATTCTGACGTTTCCCTATCCTTGGCGGAATTCGGGTAGATCATCAATCGGCGTGACGATAGCTCCCCCATACCGGGAGCCTTCAGGAAGGGTTCCATGCTATCGGCTCCAAAAGGTAGCCCAATGCGGCGGATATCTTGTATCGTCTGAACCCAATCCACCGAGCCATGTAGCTTGGTAAAGCGCGCTACGCCTTCGAGGTAGCGAGGCTCGCCGCGAATCCCTGGCGGGTTATAGTGCATGTCCAGGTCAAGGCGCGATGATCGGAAGATCGGCATAAGGGTGCCAACAAACCTGTCCAATAGATGCAGGCCGGCCAACTCCGCACCTGCCTCGATCAGGCGGTCATAGTTGGTTGTGAAAATACTCAACCGATCACGCGTACCCGTCCGGCTTGAGAAGCTCATCAGGAAGGTAATCATCGAATTGAATGCGCGTTCGCGCTCAATTTCACCGGCCTCGGCAATCTTCATTTCACTCTGAAGAATGGCTACCGCAAGGCTGTTCAGCGCGTCTGATATCTCTCCCCGCAGGGTGTCGGCTTTGTCTTTTTTCTGCTCAATCTCCATACCCCGTAGAAGTTCGTTGGCAACTCGTATCTGATCTTCAATATTGCTTTTCTCTCTGCCGGAGGCCCTGGCTGACTCATCCGCTGCAGAAATGATGTTGTCTTTGTACTCACCGTTGGTAACTTCCCCAGACATCCCGGCGGCCAACTCCCCTGTGGCCATCTTGTGAACTGCATGGGTGAGGCCCGATCCGGCGAGAAGGGATAAGTGTTCGGATTGGAAAAGGGCAGTCAGCCATGGCTCGATGTGTTTCCTGAGCGCCTTGTAG
>JBJHBN010000264.1:0-4524 GCA_050485505.1 Opitutales bacterium
CTCGACGTGGCGGCCGGCCGGGGTCTGGCCGGCGCTCCGGTGAAGTGGGTGGAGGATCGCCTCGAGCACCTGCAGGGGGCTTCCTCGGCTACCAATCGGATGACCGAGATAGAGGCTGCAGTGACCCGCGATGGTCGTGTCACCGCCCTGCGCTGGGATCAGGTCGACGACTGCGGCGCTTACCTGCGTGCGCCGGAACCGGCCACTTTCTACCGCATGCACGGCAACCTGACCGGTGCCTATGCGATCCGGCATCTTGTCGTGCGCAACCGCGTCGCGCTGACCAACAAGACGCCCACCGGACTCAACCGCGGCTTCGGCGGGCCTCAAATCTATTTCGCCCTCGAGCGGTTGATGCAGCGCATCGCCGTGGAACTCGACCTCGATCCTCTCGAGGTGATCCGTCGCAACCTGGTGCCGTCCGGCAGCTTTCCCTATCGCGCCGCCGCCGGAGCATTGCTCGACTCCGGTGACTATCCCGCCGCTGTGGAACAGGGCATTCACGAAGGTGGGTTGGAGGAACTGCTGGCGCATCGTGAGACAGCCCGCCGCGAGGGACGGCTCTACGGCATCGGCTACACCGTGGCGGTGGAACCCTCGATCTCCAACATGGGCTATATCACCATCGCCATGACGCCCGAGGAGCGGCGTAAGGCCGGTCCCAAGAACGGGGCGGTGAGCACCGCCACGATCAGCGTCGGTCCGCTGGGCGACGTCAGCGCTCATGTCTCGTCGACGCCGCAAGGGCAAGGGCATCGCACGGTGGTCGCCCAGGTGATCGCCGAGGTGCTCGGGGTGCCGCTTGAGTCGATCAGCGTCAATATCGAGCTCGATACCGGTAAGGACGCCTGGTCGATCGCCTCGGGCAACTACTCCAGCCGCTTCTCGGGCGCCGTGGCCGGGGCGGCACGGGAGAGCGCGCCTGCCGCGGCAAGGCTCGCAATGCCGATTGCCCAGGCAATCGGCAGGCCCAGTGCCAGCAAACCAAAGAAGATAAGCGAACAAAGAATGATCTGACTGGTTTCCATTACAAATCCTCTTCTTCGGTGTTACTGGCCGTTTCTGTTTTCGATGAGAACATATCGGCAATCTGATAATATATGATCAACAGCCCGCTCAATGGCCCCATCGCATAAACAAAGGCCACAGGCACCTGTAGAGCAGGAGATATCTGGTGCAGAGTCCAGGTGATCCAGACCAGATGGCCACCGCCGACAACAAAAACTCCGGCCACAAAAGCCACCACCAGGGCCCGCAATGCCCGATCCAGCCAAAGACGACCTGCAGGCGGCAAGGCCTGCGGTAGCAGATCAATGGATACGTGGCCATTCTTGCCAACCACATAAGCACCACCCAGCAAGCTCAGCCAAATCAAAAGAAAGCGCGCAAGTTCATCGGTAAATGTACTCGGGTTCATCAAAACGTAGCGGGTGAACACCTGCCAAACAACCGTCAGCACCAGCAAGCTCATGATCAGAACAAGCGCGGACTCAAGGATTCGATCCAGTGTTTTTCTCATGGTTTTGGGGTATCGAAGTTCAAACCGGATCCGACGTTTTCGGTCAGGTAGGGCGGTTTCGCCGAAAGCGCCGCAGGTATTTCGGAATTAATTGGATTTGCAACGCGGAACCCTCGGCGAGGCTTCCCTACCTTCATTGCTCTTCTCCTTTGGCGGTTGCGCGGATGCGTTCGACCCAGGCGTATAGATCGGGATCGTTGCGGCGGATGTTGTCGTAGAAGGGCTCCACACTGCGGCGGAAAGGTTCGATGTCCGGTTCGATGATCTCAACGCCGGCGTCGACGAAGCTTTGCATGGCGACGGCTTCGGCTTCCAGCCAGAGTTCGCGTTGCAGCTCGACCGACTCATCCACGGCCTGTTGCAGCCAGGCGCGTTCTTCGTCGCTGAGCGATTCCCACAGGGGATTGTTGATTACCAGCGTGTCCGGGATAGTGGTGTGACGGTTGAGGGTGTAGTAATTGCAAACCTCATAGTGACGGGTTGAGTGGAAACTCGGCGGGTTGTTCTCGGCACCGTCCATCACCCCACCCTGCAAAGCGGTATAGAGCTCACTGAATGCCAGCGGTGCTGGCGATGCACCCATGGCCCGCATGAGGCGCATGGCCATCACACTCTCAGTCACGCGGATGCGCAAACCCGCCAGATCATCCGGATGATAAATGGGGCGGTTGACCGTGTAGATACTGCGGCTGCCCGCATCGTAGTAGGCGATGCCGCGCACCCGGAATGGAATTCCTGTCTCCAGCAGCTCCTCACCGACCGGGCCCAACCAGGTATCCCACTGGTGCTCGGCGTCCTCGAACAAATACGGAAGACTGAAAACCCGCATCTCCGGAATCACATTCTCCAGCGTAGCCGTCGACAACTTTGAAATCGCCACCGTCCCGATCTGCGTCAGCTCCAAAAGATTCCGCTCACTGCCCAATTGCCCTGCAGGATACAGCCGGATATCCATCCGACCGCCGGAAATCTCGCGCAAGCGCTCCGGCAGAGTGGCCATTGCAACCGACACCGGATGCGACTCCTGCATCGCATGCGCCATAATTAACGTGCGCCTGGTTTCGCCATCCGAAAGCTTTCCACAACCGGAAAGCAGGACGACAAAACAGAGTAGAGCCAAGGGGTAATGACGAAATCTCATCGGAATTGATTCTGTCGGGAGAGGGTTATCAACCGCAACAAGTTAATCTGACGAATTGAGCCTGACGATTCGATCAACGACCATCAAGCCACTCATTTGCAACGGGCTCCTCGTGTGGCGCCCAGCCGTCCTCATCCGTAACAACAAAGGTTCCGTGCAGGCGAATGTCTGCGGAGGATGCTCCAAGCATGACCGTAAAGCGGCCGGGTTCGACGATCCAATTGCCGTCGGCGTCATACAACTCCATGTGTTCGGGAGTGATCTCAAACTCGAGAGTTTTACTCTCACCCGGAGCCAGATGAACCCGCTCGAAGCCTCGCAATTGCATATCGAAATTAACCACACTGGTAAAATCGTCACGCAAATAGAGCTGCACCACTTCATCGCCGGACAACTGTCCGCTATTGGTGAGTTCAAAGGAAACCGTTATCGATTCACCAGCCTCGATTTCATCGGCAGAGAGACGGATATCACTGTAATCAAACTCAGTGTAGCTCAGGCCATGGCCAAATGGATAGAGAGGGCCAATCACTTGACCAAAATCCTCCGCCTGAGAACCGGGACGCGCAGGGAAGTTGAGCTGGATCTGGCCAACACTTTTGGGGACCGTCACCGGCAAACGACCGCCAGGGTTGTAATCACCGAACAAGATTTCTGCCAGAGCATGCCCACCCTCTTCACCAGGGAACCACATCTGCAGAATGCTATCGATATACCGATCGGCCCAGTTCAGGCTGTGCGCACGACCCGTCGAAAGCACCAGAACAACCGGCTTGCCCGTGGCGTGCAGGGCCTCCAGGAATTCCTGCTGATAACCCGCCAACTCCAGAGTAACCCGACTGGCGGACTCACGGCACATCTCATCGGTCTCACCGAGAACTGCAACGATCACATCCACGCCATCAGCGAGATCAATCGCTTCCTGGATTCCGGCTTTAACTTCATCATCCGGAGGATATTTGATAACATCGCTTTCAGGCCAATTGTCGTCTTTGGCCGCCACGCCCTGGGCGTAACGAACATCAACCCCATCGCCCAGCAAATTGCGAATGCCTTCCAGCGGAGTAACGAAATCCAGTTTTTGGGCCCCGTAACGAGACCACCAGGCGTTTTTATCGTGTGCCAGCGGCCCGGTCACCAACACGCTTTGAATACCTTTATCGAGAGGCAGAACCTCATTGTCATTCTTCAGTAAAATGATCGATTCGCGCGCAGCCTGCATGGCAATTTCCATGTGCTTTTCGGAGCGGACAACCTTGTCTGCACGCTCTGGATCGACATAGGGATGATCGAACAAGCCCAGCTTGAATTTCACCCGCAGAATATCGCGCACGCGGTCGTCGATTACCGCTTCGCTCAACTCCCCGGAACGAACCAGCTCGCGCAAAGGTTTGATGAAATACTGGGGCTTGGTGAAATTGGTCCGCACGTTCAAGCCAGCCTCGACGGATTGGCGAATGGCATCCTTGTAAGTGGGTGCGGTCCGATGCTTCTGGTGCTGAAAGCGAACAGCTCCACTGTCGGAGACCACGTAGCCTTCGAATCCGTATTCATCGCGCAGAATATCCTGTAGGAAAAGCTTACTCGCCTGAACAGGAACTCCATCGTAGTCATTGTAGGAAGACATCACTCCGAGAGCGCCGGCCTGCATGATGGCATCGCGAAACGGAACGAGGTGAATTGTCTGCACATCGCGCCAGGATGCGTGTGGGTCAGTCCGGGCGTGGCCATCCCGACCACCCTTCGGAATGCTGTAGATTGCAAAGTGTTTAAGAGTGGAGGCCACGCCAAACTCCTGGATACCGAGCACCTGCTGAACCCCAAGAGTTGAGGTCAGGAAAGGATCCTCCGAGTAGGATTCCAC
>JBJHBN010000265.1:0-4519 GCA_050485505.1 Opitutales bacterium
GCCGCCCGTGATCGCATCAAAAGCGGTCTCGGCAAGGGCGCGTCCGGCTCAGGTGCTGCCCAGAGCTCTGCGGTCCCAGCCGAGCCGACTTTGCCGAACTACGTTTACAAGTGGGAAGACAAGGAAGATCCCAAGACACCAGAGGCGATCCAGGCATTCTTCACTTCGCCCGCGATTGAGCGTATCAAGGAACAGATCTGCGAAATGGGTCGCCGCATGTGGGCTAAAGACTACACCGATGGCAATGGCGGAAATCTGGTTGTCCGCGTGGGACACAATCTTTTTCTCACCACCCAGACGCTGATCTGCAAAGGCTTCATGACGCCGGAAACCATCGCCTTGGTAGACTTCGATGGCAAGCAGTTGGCAGGCAAATACAAGCGTACGAGTGAGTGTATGACTCACCTGGCCATCTACCGCGTGCAGCCCAAGGCCCGCGCCACCTGTCACGCTCACCCGCCGCACGCCACCGCTTACGCTGTCGCCAATGTGCAACCGCCGACCTGCATGATTCCAGAAGCAGAAGTGTTTCTCGGTCAGATCGGTATGGCCGAGTACCAGACTCCAGGCACACCGGCAAATGCTGAGGCTGTCGGCAAGGCTGCCAAGGAGCACCATGCGATCCTGATGGTGAATCACGGTGTGATCACCTGGGGCGACCACATTGAGGACGCCTACTGGAAGATGGAGAATGTCGATGCCTACTGCAAAACGATCTGGATCGCATCACAGCTGGGCAATGGATTTAAGACCATTACCAAGGGTCAGGCACGCGAGTTAATTGAACTGCGCAAGACACTGGGCATGGAAGACAAGCGTGAATCCTGGAAGGAATGCGAACTGTGCGACAACAGCGAGTTCCGTCCGGGCGTCGTCTGCACGAATCCAGAGGGCTCCGGCGCCCCACAGCAGAGTGGTGCGGCAGTGAGCTTGGACCAGGCGGAAGCACTGGTGCAGGAGATTACGGATACGATTCTCAAACAATTGCAATCCAACTGAGGACTCAGGAATGAAAGTTACCATTATTGGCGGCGGTGGCCGCGTCGGTTCAAATGCAGCTTTTGCGCTTCAGTGCGCGGGCATCGTTTCGGAAATTCAGATCCTTGACGCTAACCCGGAGATGGCCGAAGGCGAAGCCCTGGACCTCCTGCACGGCGCCTCATCCCTGTCCGACCAGCGGATTTACTCCGGCGACTACGACCGTGCCCGCGACAGCAATATTTACGTGATAACGGCCGGACTGCGACGCAAGCCGGACGAGTCCCGCCTGGACCTGATCAACCGCAATGTGGACCTGTTTCGCAAGATCCTCGACAGCATCCGCGAGGCTGGTCACCTGAATTGCGCCAAGTTTTTTATCGTCTCCAATCCAGTCGATATTCTTACCCATCTGGCAACTGAAACTCTGCAGGTTCCAGAGAATCAGGTGCTTGGATTGGGCACGATGCTGGACACCGCCCGTTTCCGTTCTCTGATCGCTCAGGAGCTGAGTCTTGCTCCGACCCAGGTCAAGGCGCTGATTCTTGGCGAACATGGCGATTCAATGATTCCTGTCTGGTCGAGCGCGACTGTTGGTGGTTTGCCGATGGCTGGCTTGAAAAGCCTGACACCGAATCTGCAAAAGACCCTTTTTGAGCGCACCAAAGGCAGCGGCGCGGAAGTTATTCGCCGTAAAGGCGGAGCAGGCTGGGCCGTCGGGGCGACGATCGCCGAGGTTGTGCACGCGATTGCTTTGGATCGCCAGCAACTGCTGCCGGTTTCCTCCCGCCAGCGCGGCAAAGCCTACGGCATCCGCGATATCTGCCTGAGCGTGCCAACGGTTGTTGGTCGCAATGGAGTGATTGAGCACGTGGAAATCGACCTCTGGCCTAAAGAAATGCAGGGCCTGCAAGCTTCCGCACGCGCCCTCAAAGATACTTTGGCTCAGGTGCGCTGACGCACCGTTTCAAAAAGCATCACCGCTGCCGCGGTGGATACATTCAGGCTGTCGGTGATTCCTTTCATCGGCAGCCTGACGGCTTTATGGGGTGGCTGTAGCCAGTCTTCGCTGACGCCATCGTGCTCGGTTCCCATGATCCAGGCAATGGGGCCGGTGAGGTCGGTCTGCCAAACCAGCGCTTCGGCGTGGGGGGTTGCAACCATGGCACGGATTTGTTTGGCAGCCAACCATCTGATCAACGAGGCGTTGTCGGTCTCGACCACCGGCAGATCGAAAAACGCACCCTGCGAAGCGCGGATGGCATTCGGGTTGTAGATGTCTGTGATGGGGTTGCTGACTATCACCGCATCCGCACCGGCGGCATTTGCGCTGCGGATGACCGCGCCGAGATTGCCGGGCTTTTCCACTCCTTCGAGCACCAGCAGGAGTGGACAGCTGCTCAGAGGGAGGTCTTGCAACGAGCTTTCGCGCATGGCTGCACTGGCCAGCCACCCGTCGGGGTGCTCCCGGTAGGCCGCCTTGCGAAAGACCTCTTCGTCCAGCTTGACTGCTTCCATCCCGGATTTCGCCACCCTGTCGAGCAAGGCGTAGTCCTCTTCGTCGCGGAAGAAGTCCTCGGCAAAATAGATCGCTTCCATTTCCCAGCCAGAGGCTATCGCCCGTTCAAGCTCGCGCTTCCCTTCGATCAGAAAACGCTTCTGACGTCGCCGATGATTGCCTTCGCGCAGGCGTACCAGGTTCTTTATGCGTGGGTTTTGTAGGCTTGTGATGGATGAGAAGGACATAGGTGCTCCGCTTCAACGATACTGAAGGACTTCATTTCGCAACGAAATGGTCACGATGTCACCTGAAATTAACACCGCAGGCATCCGATTCCGCTCGATTCTTTCGTTCAATACATCATTTTATTCCATTATGAGTGCCCACCCCGGGGCAAAGCCCCAGCCCTTTGAGTCGCTGAATCCTGCCGAGAGTATCGGTGGTCGCTGGCTTCGTGGCTGCGCCCGTGCCCTGACCTGGCTGACAGAGCCTTTGCTGAAATTCAACGCGCTGGATCAGTGCTATCAGGATCTGCGCCAGCGGCGGAATCCTGATCAGACCTTTTTTGAGACGGGCTTAGCGGTTCTCAACGCCCGGCTTAAGGTCAGTGAGGCCGATCTCGAACGCATCCCCAAGGACGGCCCGGTCATCGTTGTGTGCAACCATCCCTTTGGTGGCCTCGACGGAGTTGCGGTGGCTGCGTTGTTGCAGCGAATGCGGCCGGACAGCAAGCTGATGGTGAATTTCATGCTTGGTCGCCTGGAGGGCATCGAACCGCACGTTATCCAGGTGGACCCTTTTGGAGGCGAGGACGCGAAAAGCCGCAATCTGAAAGGCGTGCGCGACTGTCTGAGCTGGCTTAAGCAGGGCGGGGTGCTTGCGACCTGGCCGGCGGGGACGGTTTCGCACTTGCATGTCCGTAAGCTCCAGGTGACGGATCCACAGTGGGCGGAGAACCTGGCAATCCTGATCCGGCGCAGCAAGGCGACGGTTGTGCCGCTGTACATTCCGGGGCGCAACAGTTGGTTCTTTCAACTGGCTGGCTGCCTGCATCCACGCTTGCGTACTCTGCTGTTGCCTCGGGAGATGATGGCCAGGAAAGGATCGGAAATTGAAATACGAGTGGGGAGCTCCATCAGTGCCGCGCGCCTGGATCGCTTCACCAGTGACCGCCAGTTGATGGATTACCTGCGCTTGCGCAGCTATATTTTACAGAGCCGAAAGGTCGCGGAGCGCCTGACCTTCCGTCAGCGTTTTCACCGGCGTTATTCCCGGGGGAAACCGATCGCAGCGCCGCAACCTGCGGAAGTGTTGCAGCGTGAGATAGACCAGTTACCGGCTGCTCAAAAGCTGACGGAGCACAATGAATACGCCGTATATTATGGACGGGCTCAGCAGATTCCCCGTCTGATTTTGGAACTGGGCCGCCTGCGCGAGTTGACTTTCCGCGCGGTGGGCGAGGGCACTGGCAAGGCGGTGGATCTGGATCCCTTTGATCAAACCTATCTGCATCTCTTTCTTTGGAATCATGCTAAATCGGAATTGGTGGGTGCTTATCGGTTGGGGCCAACTGATGAGATATTACCGCTGCAAGGTAAACACGGACTCTACACTGCGACCCTTTTTCGCTATCGCTCCGAAGTTTTGCGTCGGCTCAATCCAGCGCTCGAATTAGGCCGGTCCTTTATCGTCGATGCCTACCAGCGCAAGCACATGACTTTGGGCCTGATCTGGCGCGGCATTGGCGAATACATTGCCCGCCATCCCCGCTATGCGATCTTGTTCGGCCCCGTCAGCATCAGTCGAGAGTACCAGAGTCTGTCGAAAAACCTCATCGTTCACTACTTGAACGAAACCAACCTCGACCCCGACCTCTCCAACAAAATCAAAGCCCGCAAACCACCCCGCTCGCGGTTTTTTGGGTCTTTGGACAAAGGATCGTTCAGCAAATCCGTTCGCGACATTGAGGATGTATCCGCACTGATTTCCGAAATCGAACGCGAGGTGCGCGGCGTTCCCGTACTCCTTCGCCATTACCTG
>JBJHBN010000266.1:0-4516 GCA_050485505.1 Opitutales bacterium
CGAGGAGGTTCTGCGCAAGCCTTTCCAGATTGGCCATATCCAGGCGAATCCGCATCGCGATGGAGAGATTCTGTTTTGTCATGAAACCGGTGGCGACGCACCGCAGCGTATGTGGATCTGGCGTGAGGGAATGGACTCTGCCGAACCCTTGTTTGTTGAGGAGGAATTGGATTGGGTCACACACGAGGCCTGGGCGGATGAGGACCATGTGGTTTTTAACCTGATGGGTCACACCCAGCGTTTGCGTCAGCGCCCGACAGGTATTGCAGTCATCAACGTGCGCACCAACGAGGTCCAGATCTACGGTCAGCCAGCTCCCGTTTCCGGACTACAGAACAACATGGGTTTCTGGCACTGCAATGTTTCGCCGGATGGGCGATGGATCGCAGGTGACACTTTTTCAGGCAACGTATACCTGATTGATCCCGAAACCCATACCCAGCATTTGTTGACCACGGGACACGTAATGCGACCTGATCATGCGCATCCGAGTTTCAGCTCGGACAGTAGACGTGTGTTCATTCAATCCGGTCGACTTTCGGATGGTGCGAACCTGGACCTTATGGTTGTGGAAATCCCTGAGGAGTGGCGGAAACGGTAGGTAACCCATGTCAGTCGCCAGCGCGCAAATCGAGAATAAGTGCTGAAGTATCACTGCGACCATGACCTTGTTGCCGCAGGCGTTCGTAGGCTTCATTGACTTGATGGGCGAGGGGTAGCTTGAGGCCGAGGCGCTCTGCTTCCTCGAGGGCAATGTCGAGATCCTTGCGCATCCAGTCGATGGCGAATCCGAAATCGAACTCATTGGCGGTCATGGTTTCAGCCCGATTGCTCATTTGCCAGGATCCAGCTGCACCGTGTTGCAGGGTTTCGGCAAGCTGGGCTATATCGAGGCCACATTTTTCCGCCAGTAACAGTCCTTCGCTGAGACCTTGTAGCACCCCTGCTATGCAGAGTTGATTCACCATCTTGCAACGTTGGCCTTGGCCGACAGCGCCCATTCGCGTTACCTTTTTAGCGTAGACGCCGAGGACCGGCAAAGCCGCTTCAAAATTCTCAGGACTGGCTCCACACATAATTGTGAGGGCAGCATTCTCTGCCCCTGCCTGCCCGCCGGATACAGGAGCATCGATGAAGCCTGCCCCAATTTTCTGACAGGCCTCAGCTATTTCAAGGGCCAGCGTTGCTGACGTGGTTGTGTGGTCAACCAGTATTGCTCCCGGGGAGAGCGCACTCAAGGCGCCGGTTTCTCGGTAGACAACGCTACGAACATCGTCGTCGTTGCCAACGCAGACAAACACGATGTCTGCACCTTTGGACGCTTCTGCCGGAGTCTCCGCCAAAGTTCCTCCATACTCATCCACCCAGCGGACTGCCTTGCTTTGTGTCCGGTTGAATACAGTTACCGAGTATCCCTTGTTCTGCAGGTGGCCAGCCATAGGGTAGCCCATGACGCCGAGCCCGATGAATGCGAGTTTTCCAGATTTATGCATGTATTGAGCTTATAGGTGAATCTGAAACCTATTTCAACCCAATGAACTGCCGATTCCGATCAAAACAATGGAAAGCAGTATTGTGCCGATGCCCAGTTTGACCGTGTTTATGGCCCGCTTGCTGGCTCCAGCCCATTCTTTCAGATAAAGCGCCCAAAGGTTACTCATCAGGATAATGAAGGACATGTGCAGGATCCAGGAGACAAAGTCGTGCTCACCCATTCGGGTGGAACCCATGCCGTAGAAGAAAAACTGCATGAACCATATAGCTCCGGCGGCTGATGAGAACAGGTAGTTGCCGGTCAGCTTGCCTTTGGGGGCGGATCGGAAGTCGCTGAGCGTGCGGTTTTTGAAATTGAGTATCAGGCACCAGATGCAGTTGGTCAGAAACCCGCCCCACAGGATAACAACCAGAACCGCATTGTTCTGCCACAGGTTCCTTGATCCGTGCGCAAGTGCAGTTTCTGCGATAGGTCGACCTGCCGCCAGGGCGAATGCCATGCACGCGCTCAACAGACCGCAGAAAAGTGCGACAATCAGCCCTCGCTGAAGGTTGTATTCGCGGATAGCCTCACGTGCGCCCTCGATGCCCATATCCTTTTCCTTGATCATGCCTGCTTTGCCACAGGCTGCGATGCCAGCAAGACAGACGCCGATACCAGTGATTATCAAAAAACCGCCCGGGGTAGTTATCAGTGCAATCAGTTCACCTTGGAAAAGAGGCGGGATCAAAGTCCCGAAAGCGGCAGAAAAGCCCAGGGCAACAGCGTAGCCAAGGGAAAGTCCGAGGTAACGCATGGACAAGCCGAAGGTCAGTCCGCCGATGCCCCAGAGTAAACCAAAGAGAAAGGTCCAGCCCACAGCGGCAGGTGGACTTTCCGCGATAACCCTGAACAAATGGGGTATGGTCAGCCAGCCGATTACCAGCGGCATCACAATCCATGCTGCGATACCACTGATCAGCCAGTAGCTTTCCCAGGCCCAGCCCCTGACTTTTTTGAATGGAAGATAGAAACTGGCCGCGGCGCCACCGCCCAGTGCATGAAGAAAGATACCAGCAAAAACAGACATAGCCTATGGAGATTTTATGGAGTGTTTGTTTATAAGCTTGAGAGGGAGTTCAATCCGATTCTGTTTTGTAAGGCCGAATTTGCATACTAGAGGAGCGTTGTTTCGCTACGGAACCCTCGGCGAGGCTTCGTTACCCAAAATTTGATACTCGGCGGCGGTCAGGGGGATGACTGAGCCGTGGCGGAAGCGGAAGGGGAAGCTGAGCTGGTCCAGGGCTTCGAACTGGCCGCTGGCCAGGTCCGAGGTGATGAAGGGCTGGTAGCCTTGATGGCGGGCGTAGTTGTCGAGGATCAGGAGCCACTGGCTGGAGTCGCTGTTCGCTGAATGCAGGGGGAAACATTGAGGGCCTTCGTAACCCTGTAGGTCGCGGAGTGAAAAGTCCTCGTTGCGGGTCCAGTTGCCGGTGATGGAATTGGCGGATTCCATGTAGATGAGCTTGTTGGTTTCGTCCTTGGTGAATCTGAAATACTGCCCATCTTCTCTAACGATCGTGGTGTCGATGACGGCGTGGTCTTCTTCAATGTAGATGAAGGGTTCGCTGAAGGACTTGAAATCCTTGGTGGTGGCGGCCCAGATGCGGTGTTTTGCAAAATTGTCGTCGGCTGTTGTTGAGGCCCAGAACAGGAGGTAGCTTGACTGTTCGGGATCATAGATTGCCTCTGGGGCCCAGGTGCAACCGGCGGATTCCGGGGCGACTTCAACGCGTCGGGGTTCGGACCAGTGAACCAGATCGCTGGATTCCCAGATGATGACGGCGCGGCTGCCCTGACGGACTGCGCGGCCCCAGTCGGGGTTGCGGTGGATTGAAAGGTCTGTGCCGATTAGGAAGAACTTTTCGCCGTCATGGGAGCGGATCAAAAAGGGATCGCGGAGGCCCTGGTCGCCCAGTGGATTGCGGAGCACGGGTTCGGCGTTGTTGAGGGCTTTCCAGTTGAGTCCGTCTGGGCTGAGGGCGAAGTAGACTTGTTCGCCGTCCGGGCCGCTTTCACTCTTGAAGGTTGCGAAGAGGTAACCGCTGGTTTCTGACATGGGAATGGAATGGATGGTTGTTGGGAGGATGGATGCAAAAAGCAGAACAATGCGTAGCCAGCTCATCAGGTCGACAATTCGTTGGGAGTGTTCTTTTGGCGGGAGGGCGCATCGCCAGCCCAGGACAGCTTATTTCGGAGTAGATTGTAGTGGGAAAATGCGCGGGGAAGAATCAATTCGAATTGATGCTCAGGATCGATTCTTAGTTCGATCGGAAATGCCGCCTGGCCGCCGAAGGCCTCGCGTCCGTCGGCAGAAATACGAATATTACCCGAATCGGTATCCGCAGCGACCTTGATCTCAACTTGTCCGTCGAGAACGATGGCACGGTTGGAAAGCGTGTGTGGATTGATGGGTGTCACCAGCAGGACCGAGGCCTTGGGGTGTACGATAGGTCCGCCGGCAGAAAGGTTGTAGGCAGTGGATCCGGTGGGAGTTGAGAAGATGACGCCATCGGCGTAGTATTGGTTGACTACTTCGCCGTCTGCCGAGAGTTCCAGAGGTACCAGGCGGGATCCATTGGAGCGGACTACAACATCGTTCAGCGCAAGGCATTCGTGTCCATCATTGTCGCGACAGCGGATCAGGGTGCGTTTTTCTGAGCGGTAGTTACCCTCGAGAATATCGGGAAAAATGCGTTCAACCTCGGCGGCATTGTAATGGACCATGAACCCGAGACGTCCGAGGTTGATGCCAAGCACTGGAGTCTCATTGAGTGATGCGGCTTCGACGATGCCCAGAATAGTTCCGTCGCCACCAATAACGCAGCACAGGTCCGCACCGTTCAAGGCATCCGTGGGGACAGGGAAATCGCCTATGATAGTGACGCTCTTGTCCTGGCAGGTGGCAAGTTTGGCTATGCGTTCAGCAAGGCTTTCCGCTCCGGGTTTACTGCGGTTGACGACGATAGTGATTTTCTGAAT
>JBJHBN010000267.1:0-4512 GCA_050485505.1 Opitutales bacterium
TGGCGGGCATTGCTGCCGAAGCCAATTCGATCGGTGCTCAGCTGTTGCAGGGTCAACCATTGGAATCCGTCGTCGAAAAAATTATGAGCGGTGAATGCGACACCTTGATTGTTGCGGAAAACGACCTCTATCGACGCCTGCCCCACGCAACCGTCGATGCGATGCTCGAAAAACTTTCCAGTTTGATCGTCATCGACTGTATCCCCAGTTCTCTGACCCGCCGCGCCGATGTATTCCTCCCCGCAGCCAGCATTGCCGAAAGCGACGGCAGCCTGATCAACTGTGAGGGCCGCGCCCAGCGATTCTTCCAGGCCCTGCCCCCAAAAGAAGACCTGCACGCCACCTGGGAATGGCTGGGCCGCGTTCAGGTGGAATGTCAGCGCAGCGACATGAATCCCTGGCCGCACCTCGATGCCCTACTCTCTGCGCTGAGGATCGATCACCCAGACCTCGCTGGCATCCATGAAGCGGCGCCCGGTGCGGGTTTTCGTCTCCACAATCAACGAATCCCGCGCTCACCCCGTCGCTTCAGCGGCCGTACCAGTATTCTCGCACACAAATCCGTGCATGAACCGAAACCGCCCGAGGACAAGGATTCAGCCATGAGTTTTTCGATGGAAGGCTCAGCGCTGCAACCACCCGCCGCACTGGTCAGCCACTATTGGTCGCCCGGCTGGAATTCGGTTCAGGCACTGAATAAATTCCAGGAAGAAGTGGGCGGTCCCAATCGAGGAGGTCCACCCGGACTGCGCATGTTTCAGGGTGGACAGAACGGCCGGCCTGAAGGGAAGCCTCCAACTGAAAGCGCAGCCACAGCGGACCAACTGATTGCCGTTCCAGTCTACCAGGTCTTTGGCTCCGAAGAACTGAGCAACCACGCCGCGGCCATCCGCGAACGCTCCGATCCCTTGACATTCAGCCTCTCCACAAAAACCGCCGACAGACTCGGACTTGTGGAAGGCGATTCCTTAAGCCTCAGCATCGGCGAACAGAAACTGACCGCCCCAGTGCGCCTGGATCCAGTCATGAGTGAAAACCTGATCGGCATTCCAGTCGGTCTCAGCGACACACCCACCCCTTACCTGCCCCTTCCCACCGAAGCCAAAGTTGACGAATGAACCCGACTGTACAGACGCTGCTGATCACCCTCGTGATCCTCTTCACACTGCTGAATTTCGCAGGCGTGTTGATATGGGTTGAGCGGCGTGTTCTGGCACTTCTGCAGGACCGGCTGGGCCCGAACCGCGCGGGACCCTTTGGGCTCTTTATCATTGTCGCAGACATAATCAAAATCTTCACCAAGGAAGATTGGATACCACCCTTTGCCGACCGCAAACTCTTCGTGCTCGCGCCAGCGATCATTCTTTTCACCGTTCTGCTCAGCTTTACCGTCGTGCCCTTCGCCCCCGGCATTGTCGTGCTCGACCTGAACGTCGGTTTGTTGTTTTTTCTCGGCCTGTCCTCCATGGGGATTTACAGCACCGTGCTGGCCGGTTGGGCCTCCAACAGCAAGTATGCCCTGATAGGTGGTCTGCGAATGTCAGCCCAAATGTTCAGCTATGAAGTGTTTATGGGCCTCTCCCTCATGGGCGTTGTAATCCTGGCTGGCTCGCTGAACCTCACCCAGATCGTCGAAGCCCAGCGCGGCATGTGGTTTATCATTCCACAATTCTTCGGTTTCCTGATCTTCATGATCGCCGGTCTGGCGGAAACCCATCGCATGCCATTCGACCTGCCTGAAGCCGAAAGCGAACTCGTCGCCGGGTTTCATTCCGAATACTCGAGCATGAAATTCGGCATGTTTTTTGTCGGCGAATACATCGGCCTGACCTTGATCTCGGCAATGATTGTCACCCTCTTTTTCGGCGGCTGGATCGGCCCCGCCTGGCTGCCAGCGCCAATATGTTTCTTCCTCAAGACTTTCGCTTTCATTCTGTTTTTCATACTCCTGCGCGCGGCTCTGCCGCGGCCACGTTACGATCAACTCCTGTCATGGGGCTGGAAGTATCTTTTGCCCCTGGCCCTGATTAATCTTATCGTTACCGGAGCCATCGTCCTGATGACCGGCAACCCTCAACTCAACTGACGGACCATGCTCAGCATCATCAAAAGTCTCTGGCTGGTGTTCCTCCACCTGTTTCGCAAGAAGGCCACCATCCAATATCCGGAAGAGAAGGCCTACCTCGCGCCGCGCTACAGAGGGCGCATCGTCCTATCCCGGGATCCGGATGGCGAAGAGCGTTGTGTGGCCTGTTACCTCTGTGCGGCAGCCTGTCCAGTCGAGTGCATTTCACTCGATGCTGCCGAACGTGAGGACGGAAGACGTTACCCCGGATTCTTTCGTATCAATTTTTCCCGCTGCATCTATTGCGGTTTCTGTGAGGAGGCCTGTCCGACTTATGCCATTCAATTGATTCCCGACTTCGAGATGGGTGAATACAATCGCCAAAACCTCGTCTACGAGAAGGAGGACCTTCTGATCGACGGCGAGGGCAAATACCATGGATACAATTTTTATAAAGTAGCCGGTCTGGCACTCGGAAACAAAGCAAAGGGTGAGGCCCAGAATGAATCCCCGCCGGTGGATCCAAAAAGTTTGATGCCATGAACTGGATGTTTTACATAGTAGCAGCCATCACATTGATCGCGACGGTACGCGTGATCACACACCCTAACGTGGTCTATGCTCTGCTCTATTTTGTGGTTTCGCTGCTTTCGGTCGCACTTATTTTCTACATGATCGGCGCACCCTTTGTGGCCGCGCTGGAAGTGATCATCTACGCCGGTGCGATCCTGGTACTGTTTTTGTTTGTCATCATGATGCTCAATTTCCGCGAGGAGCACGAAAAGCATTGGCTGCGCAAGCGTATCTGGGCAGGGCCTGGGGTGCTGTGTGCGGCACTGCTTGCGGTCACGATCGCGTTCATTGCCCAAGGCCCCATGGTTTCCGGTTCCTACCGAACCATCGAGCCGAGCGAAGTCGGCAACGCTCTTTTCGGACCCTACCTCATCGCTGTTCAACTCGCCGCCCTGCTACTCCTGAGTGGCCTGGTCGGCTCCTCGCACCTGCGTCGCCATGAGCGCGGCAGCCTGCTGCGCAAACCGGAAGGAGGCGACTCCCAATGACACAGGTCCCGCTCGAACATGGTCTGTTGCTGGCATCCGCGCTGTTCGCGCTCGGTTTGCTCGGGTTCCTCGTTCGGCGCAACCTGATCATCATGCTGGTCTGCGTGGAAATCATGCTCAATGCGGCCGGCCTGGCATTTGTCATGGCTGGCGCGCATTGGGGGCAAGTCGATGGACAAATCATGTTCATCTTTATCCTGACCATGGCCGCCGCTGAAGTGGCTGTCGGCCTGGCCATCATTCTCCAATTCCACTGGCGGTATCAGTCCCTCGATGTCGACCAGGCTTCCAGTATGAAAGGCTGAGCGATGTACGATCTCCTTTGGCTCATTCCCGCACTTCCCTTTGTCGGCTTTCTAATCCTGACATTGGCAACGCGTAGCCTCAGCCAAAAAGTCGCCGCCGTGATCGCCTGCGGTACCGTCGGAATTTCGGCGCTGCTGACGCTGGGTATGATTATCGGATTTTTGCGGAACCCACCGGCCGACTACGCCTACACCGTCACACTCTGGCAATGGATGCCGCTGAACAGCGTGGATATTGCGTTCAACCTGCGGATCGATGCGCTCAGCCTGGTGATGGCTTCAGTTATCACTGTAGTAGGTTTCCTTATACACGTTTATTCCAGTGAATACATGCAGGGCGACGAAGCTTACACTCGCTTCTTTGCCTATCTAAACCTGTTCGTCGGTTTCATGCTGATTCTGGTGATGGCCGACAACTTCGCACTGTTGCTGTTGGGATGGGAAGGCGTTGGCCTTTGCAGCTACCTGCTCATAGGCTTCTGGTATCAGAAACCAGAAAACGGTTTTGCCGCGCGCAAGGCCTTTGTCGTCACCCGCATCGGCGACGTATCCCTCCTTGTCGCGGTGTTTCTGATCTTTTCCGAACTGGGAACCCTGCAAATGAGCGAGGTCCTTGCCCTCGCGCCAGGGCGCTGGGCCGAGGGTTCCACCACGGCATGGGTTGTCTCCCTGCTCCTGCTCGGCGGCGCGGTCGGCAAATCGGCCCAGCTGCCGCTGCAGACCTGGCTACCCGACGCAATGGCCGGCCCGACTCCAGTCAGCGCCCTGATCCACGCGGCAACCATGGTCACTGCCGGGGTCTACCTGATTGCCCGCATGCACGGCATCTTTGAGCTGTCCCCGGCGGCGATGACCGTCGTGGCTGTCGTCGGCACCATGACTCTGCTCATCGCTGGCTGCGCCGCCTTGGTGCAAAGCGACATAAAACGGATTCTAGCTTATTCGACCATCAGCCAGCTCGGATACATGTTCCTCGGGGTAGGCGTCGGCGCGGTCGTGGCCGGCTTCTTCCACGTGCTCACTCACGCCTTCTTCAAGGCTTGCTTGTTCCTTGGCGCCGGTAGCGTCATCCACGCCATGC
>JBJHBN010000268.1:0-4511 GCA_050485505.1 Opitutales bacterium
GGATGTGCCTTTGTTCTCCGGGGCTGGCGAGCGCCTGCGCGGGGAGGGTTTTGTGCTCGCGTGGATGTGTCCGGATTGGCGTGCGCGGCGCAACATTCTCTATATCGAAGGGCTCCACGGCAAGGTTAAGCTCATGCCTTTGCCCGCTTGGGAAAAGGGCGGCCGCCGGACTTCTGTCTGGGGAGGGACGATGCTTGGGCTGCCGAAGAACGGCGAGCGCACAGAGGAGGCCTGGGAGAAGATCCTGGATCTCTACACCAGCCGCGAATTGGGTCGTACCAAATGGGAACGCCTTTATATCCTGTCCCCGTTCAAGGACTTCTGGGATGATCCGGTATTCGATCAGCCGGATCCCTATTATCGGGATCAACCGGTCGGACGAATGTTCCAGGAATTGGCCGATTCAGTGCCGGAGCGCACTCCTTCTGTCTATTTTCCTTTCGCGGCCCAGCAGATGGCAGATGCCCTTCACCGCACTGTGCGCAGGCTGCGTCAGGCCGGTGCCACTGAATACGCGGATATTGAACCGATCGCCCGGCGTGAACTGGACCGCGTTCAGGCGAATATTGAAAACCTCATGAGCCGGAACGTATTCCAATGAGCTTCCTTTCCAACAGATCTGTTCAGCTGGCCCCATACCTGTTTCTGGCGCCTTTTGCCTCGGTTTTTCTGGTGTTCATGGTGTATCCGTTGTTTCAGTCAGTCGTCCTCGCAATGGAGCAGACTTTCGGGCCGGAGCACACCCAGTTCGTAGGTTTCCAGAACTTTCGCAACGTCTTTGGTGACCCGTTTTTCTATACAGCATTGCGCAACACCTTCATCTTCGCCGCTGCCAGTGTGCTGCTGCAGATGCCTTTGTCGCTTGCGCTGGCCATGCTCCTCAATCAGCCTTGGCTAAAAGGACGCTGGCTTTTTCGTCTGATCTTTTTCTCGCCGGCTTTGGTGGGTGCAGTGTTTGTCGGTGTCATGTTCTCGATCATCTTTGAGCGCCGCACCGGTCTGCTGAATGTGGTCCTGCATCGACTATTTGGCTTCAGTCTGGACTTCCCCTGGCTGCAGGAGTTTGCCATGCCGGCCATGATCATCGCTTCCCTGTGGATGTGGACGGGCTTCAATATGCTCTACTTCCTGGCGGCCTTGCAAAATGTCGACAAGGAGTTGATGGAAGCGGCACACGTAGATGGAGCCGGGCCTTGGGAGCGCTTTCTGAACGTTACCGTTCCGGCCATTCGGCCCATCGGCGGGTTTGTCGTCTTGCTGTCACTGATAGGGGCTTTTCAGGTGTTTGAATTGCCCTTCCTGCTTTTTGACGGTCCCGGGGTCGACAATCGGGCTCTGACCATCGTGATGTATTTGTATCAGTCCGGCTTCCAGTTGGGAGACCTCGGCTATGCCAGCACAATCGGCTGGATACTGGCAATCATTCTGATCGCACTTTCCTGGCTGCAGCGCCGCCTCAGCCGCAACGAATCTTACAGTTAAGCGCCATGATCCAACGTCCAAACAAGTCGATCCAATTGCTGGTTTACGCCATTCTGGCGCTTTTCACCGTGATCACTCTCATCCCCTTGGCATGGTTGCTTGTAGGGGCTTTCAAGACCAATGAGGACTTCTTTGGCTACCTGTTTTTCCCCCTCAAGGAGGATGGTCTGGCGATTGACTGGGCCCGCATGACTCTCGCCAATTTTGAGCGCCTCTTTGGTTCGCTGAATTTTGCCAACTACATTGCCAATTCCTTTTTTCTGGCTTCGATGACTGCTGTTCTTGCCACAATTTTCGCCGCCATGGGTGGCTACGCTCTTGCAAAATTTCAGTTTGCCGGGCGCCAGCTGATGCTGGGAGTCGTGCTTTTTGCAATCATCATTCCGGGCCCTCTCTTGCTGGCACCAGTTTTCCAGTTGGTTTATCAACTGAATCTCCTGAACACCTACACCGGGCTGATCCTGCCGGCGATGGCACCAGCCTTCGGGATTTTCCTCTTCCGCCAAGCCATGCTCAATTCTGTGCCGACTGAGTTGATCGAGGCCGCCCGCATTGATGGCTGTGGCGAGGGTCGTATCTTTCTCACCATCGTCCTTCCCATCGTGCGCCCCATGGTCGGAGCCTTCCTGCTCATCACCTTTCTCGGCACCTGGAATAACTTTATTATGCCACAGGTTTTGTTGCAGTCAGAAGACATGTTCCCTCTGTCCGTTGCCATCGCCCAACTGCGCGGCACCTACGGGACCGACTACGGCATGATCTCCGCCGGAACCGTCATTTCCATTGCTCCAGTGATGTGCCTGTTTTTGCTGCTGCAGCGTGAGTTTATATCCGGGCTTACCAGTGGGGCGGTGAAGGGATAGTAATCCGGCCAGATTAAACGGCGCACAACGGGTTCATATTTTGGTTGGTAGGGAAGTGTCGCCGACGGTTCCGCCCGTATTCAAAGATGCCCCGGATAACTCACGAAACCTAATGTCTTGCGGAACCCTCGGCGAGGCTTCCCTACCTTTGCGGTGCGAGTATTCCGGCAGACGCCCTCGTCCGCTATGGGCATTGTTTGGGTAGTGCTGATGGCCTTGATTAGGCTAGCTTCTTGCTTCCGGCTTGATCCGGATAGCGTTGTATTTCGTATTTCAGGGATTATAAACGGAAGTATCCACGAAGGATACTGTCTTAACCGTTAATCTCCCCCCCCTCATGAAAATGAAATACACAACCCACAGTTTGACCGTGGCTGTTGCCGCAAGCGTGGTTTTTTCTTCCAAGCCTGAACGCGATTCGAGTTTTAGCTTCAACATCAGGGATGGAAATAGTCTGATCGAAGTGGAATTGTATGACGACTAGCTGCTCATAACATGCGGATCCTACTTCGGAAGCGATCAAGGAACTGTTGGTTCCATTCGTCGCCTCCGGGGGCGTTTCCGCTTCGCCATACCGGTGGATTGATGCCATTGGACACCAGGTTCTGAATCGCTTCGATAACGATGCAGTTGAGCACGTATGCGTTGGCAAATGTGCTGAGTGGTCCCACCTTCTGCTCGAAGTTATCGATCTCGACCACGGCGTCGCCGATGCGGATTTTGCAGTCGATCGCGAGGTCTGCCACCTCGTGCAGATTCTTTTTTGACGGATGTCGGGCCGGGTGATCGGCTGCAGTCTGTTCCGCATGCTCAAAGGAGCTGATGCCGATAACAAACGCACCCTTTCCCTTGGCGGTCAATGCAGCGTCAATGGTTGCGGAGTTGATACCGTAGGCGTTCACTATCAGGAGCAAATCGCCCGCCCCGATCCCGTAATCCTCAATTACCACTCTTCCATATCCGGGAAGGCGTTCCGCATGCATGGATTTCAACGCACCATTGCTTAGGAGGGTTTCCGTATTTAGAATGGCGTTCGCATGCATCAGCCCGCCGGCGCGGAAGAATATCTCCATCGCACCCAAATTGGAATGGCCGCCCGGACCCCAAATGTAGAAAATCCGGTCCTGTGATACGTGGTCTGCAAGGCGTTTGGCAGCGTCCAGAATGCTTGCCTTTTCCTCTGTGTGAATGCGGTTGATGATGCCAGTGACTTCCGCGAGGAAGCGGTCCATGGTGTTGCCATTGTTCATGAGCTTTTTTCTTTTGAATGGTGAATCAACTCATCGAGTGCCTCTTCGATGGTTGTTTGAATAGTCGCTGAGAAAGGTCCGGGGAGCTTGAAGTAGGGGACCGATCCAACCGGTTCGTAGCCACCTTCGATGATCTGTTCGCGGCTGCACACGTATCCGATCATGCCATTGCAGTAAGCCACTCCAAGGCAGCCGGGATGTTTTGATTTCAGGTATAGCTGATAATATTGGGATACCTCGGCATTGAAGCCGATCCATTGCAGGCCCGAAGCCAGCTGTATACAGTAAAGGTTGAGACAGGTCCCGGATCCATCCAGTTGAACGCTCCTGCTGTTGAGCAGGCAACGGCCGTCGACTGGTTTGAGTGGCTGACTTGGTTTTTCAAGGGCATCAAGACAGTCCCTGTGCAGAATGCGGGAGCATTCAATCACATCGTGGTAGTCTCCGGCCAGGAACTCATCATTCAGCACCCGGTTAGGGCGAATGTCTGCAGTGCAGCCCTGAAGGAAGATGCCGTGACATCCCGGCAGGGATTGTTCCAGCAGCCTCATCAGCACACCTGGATATTCCGGATGCAGATGGTTCTCGCGTGAAATTGTCGGATGACACGCGTAGTGAATCATAAGTGCTTTCAGACTCCCATTCCAGCGATGCAATGCAACAATGCTCAGACTGTCGTCAATGGGGACCGATGCGTTGGGGCGCATTTCCATATTGCGGAGCGTGGGACGGGCAGCCCCGTCAGCGCGATCTGTTGCACTGGCTATGACTTCCGCAATGCGGGGCGACTGGCTGCCGGTGCTGCCATCGGAGAGAAACCCAGTCGCTCCCTTAATTCGCGCCGGGATAGAGGCCCCGGCAGCCTTTTTGCGCGCGTCCATCTTCGCCAAAAGCCGACGCGCCGCATCTCCAATGC
>JBJHBN010000269.1:0-4511 GCA_050485505.1 Opitutales bacterium
CCCCAATTGTGCATGCGGCCGTGGATTTCCTGGCCGCTGGCGTGGTTGCCAACAGCGCTTATCATCTGCGGGCTGAGGCCGAAGCCACGGAGATTCCAGGCGACGTTGAACGGTGCGCCCCCGAGGACCTTGGAGCCGTCCGGGAAGTGATCGTAGAGGACTTCTCCCAGCACCAGCGGTCGGCGGTTTAGAGCGTTGGATGTGGTTGTCTGGTAACTCATGTTGCTTGAACGGATTTACAAACCCGTACATATATATGGGGGATTTTATGCCAGACTGCAAACCGAAGAAGCCATTGAATCGGGCTTGCCTCCTGGCAAGCGACCTGGACGGAACCCTGATTCCGTTGAAAGGGAACGATTCAGCAAAAGAAGCCTTACAGGAACTGGATGCCTTGTTGAAAGCAGGTTCCGTTCCTCTTGTATATGTCACGGGGAGACATTTTGACTCAATTCGTCAGGTGATGAAGGCGGAGTCCTTGCCACATCCGCAGTGGATCATCAGCGATGTGGGGACCAGCGCATACGAGTGGAGTGGTTCGGATTACCGGATGTCGGAAGCTTACCGGGAGCATTTGGAGGGCATGACGGGTGATGTGCCGGCGTCGAAACTGGTGCCGTATTTTGAAAGCATTCCGGGCTTGCGCTTGCAGGAAGATGCGAAGCAGGGGTCCTTTAAATTGAGCTACTACACCGATGCGGAGGAGGCCGAGGCCCTGGGTTCTGTGATTGCCAGTCGGTTGCGAACGGAAGACTTGCCGTATCATTGTGTGGTCAGCGTGGACCCCTTCAATGGCGACGGCCTGATCGACTTGCTGCCTCTGGGGGTATCCAAAGCCTTTGCCCTGGAGTGGTTGGCGCGGAAATTGGGTCTGGAAAAGGAGGCGGTTGTATTTGCCGGCGATTCGGGCAATGATTATGCCGCGCTGGTGGCGGGATTTCGGGCTGTTCTGGTGGGCAATGCCTCTGCGGATGTGCGCGAGAAAGTGTCTGCGGCGCACCGCGAAGCGGGTCTGGAAAACTGCCTCTATTGTGCAAACGGACAGTCAACCTCCGGTGTGCTTGAGGGCGCCCGGCATTATGGATTGTTGTGAGGGGAGCGGCTGGTCTATGGTTGCCGCGTATCTTAACCCTATTCCTCAATTCATGAATTATTTTCGCTCACAATTTTTTGCCGCACTGTGCGTGCTGCTGCCGCTTATGCTGTCTGGTCAACCTTCCGAAACCCCGCGGACGCCCGAGGTGACAACGGCGCCCCTGGACGATATTTTCATGCGTGATGCCTGTGTGTTGGTGGACCACGAGGCGGGGCTGTATTACATGGTTGCCTCCGCCCGTGGGGCAGCTGTCAGGGCTTATACCAGCGAGGACCTTGTCAACTGGACGGGGCCCTACATCGTCTACCGCACTCCGGCGGAGATGTGGGGAGAGGATGTGCATATTCAAGGGATCTGGGCGCCTGAGATTCACAAATATCAGGATAAGTATTACCTGTTTGTGACCTTCAGCAGCAATAAGCAGTTCGATGAGCAGTGGAGCCAGTGGTTCCAGTGGCGCGATCGGGTGATGCGGGGCTCGCAGGTTTTGGTCGCAGACAACCCGTTGGGACCGTATGAAGCGTTTTCCAATGAGCCGCAGTTGCCTGCTGAAAAAATGACTCTTGATGGAACACTGTGGGTGGAGGACGGGGTTCCCTACATGATCTACTGCCACGAGTGGGTGCAGGTGGTTGACGGAACCATGTCGAAAATCCAGCTTTCCGAGGACCTATCGGAAACCGTCGGCGAACCGGTTGTTTTGTTCCGTGGCAGCGACGCCCCCTGGGCCGAGCGGCAGGAGTATGGGAGCTGGGTCACCGATGGCCCTTGGTTGTACACCAGCAAGTCCGGCAAGCTGTTTATGGTCTGGTCCAGCTTCAGTGAAGGTGGCTACACCGTTGGCCTGGCAATCTCCGAATCCGGCCGTCTGGAAGGCCCCTGGAAGCAACAAGCCGAGCCCCTCTACAGCGAAGACGGCGGCCATCCCATGCTTTTTGAAAGCCTGGAAGGTCAACTGATGATGGCCCTGCATTCCCCAAACACAGGCCCCGAGCAACGCATCCATCTGTTCGAGATGGAAGACACCGGCGACACACTCAAAGTGGTGAAGCGTTTGGATACAAAATAGACCGTCGAGGTCGCTGCCGTCGTTCGTAGCCCCGCGGCTTCAGCCCGGGGAAGGGTGCGGGTTGGAGTGCGGGTTGAGAAGTGCGTAGGTATTGGGGTACCCCCGCTAAAGCAAGGGGCCTACTTGGACTAATAGCCCAAATATTTGTCTCGGCCCTTGGCTAGGGCAGCGATTTTGCGGTCGGCGATGGAGCGTTTGAGCATCCAGAAGCCGCAGTCGGGGTGGATCCACTTGATGCGGCCTTCGCCGACGACGGATACCGCTTTTTCGATGCGCCGTGCTATTTCGTCGGGAGTTTCGACGTGGTTGACTTTGATGTCGATCACGCCGATGCCGAGGTCGATTTCCGGACGGATTTCCTTGAGGGCCTGGAGGTCGGAGTCGGGGCGGTGGGCCAGTTCGAGGACCAGGTGATCAGTGCGCAGTGCGTTGAGGAAATCGATGAGCGGTTGCCAGGCCCCCTTCTGGATCGTTTGGCCACCGTAGTTGCCGAAGCAGAAGTGGACGGCTTTCTGACCCTTGACTTGATCCAGCACGCGGTTGATGGCTTCCGCGGCGAGTGGCCCGTAGTCGGGGGCGCCAGGGATGTTTGCTTCGTCAACCTGGACACAGTCGATGTCGAGGTCAGCGACCTGCTCGGCGAGCACATCAGCGATGGCGAGGGTCAGGTCCTCGAAGGATTTGTAATGGTAGTCCAGCAGTGTGCGGGACAGCATAAAGGGGCTGGTCAGAGTGAATTTCAGTGGGCCGTTGGCGACGGATCGGGATTGTCGGCAGGCGGAGGGCAGGTCGAGGGTCCCTTCATGCAGCGCTTCCATGACGACACCGGCTGGCTTGCTGCGAAACTTCATGCTGTCCATGGCCTGGAAGGCCTTGGTGTCCGAGCGGCCCACTTCGCCACGGATGCCGCCGATTTTGCGGATAAAATACTCAATCATGCCATTGGTATCGGGATGATTGACGTCGAAACGGTAGAGTTCACCGTCCGTCGGCAGGTCAATGCCGTTGCGTTTCTGAGTATCGATCACAACCGCCGTTGCGTCGAGGATGGCCTGCTCGGAGGGCAAGGCGGCGAGCCAGTCAATAGGAGAGTAGGAACCAACGGTTGTGGTTTGGATTTCAGGAGTTTTGCTCATGTGGGGTGAAGTATAGAGGGTTCAAAGGCACAAGTCCTTGCCGAAAAGGAAGAGTTATTGGTGAATTGGGCGTCTGCCAAACTTGTTGGAGCACAGGCTTAAGCCTGAACTGTCGCCAATCCACTACGTGTTTTAATTTCCAGACACCACCAGGCTACCTGCGCTCGATCGCCTGAACTTTCAGGTTGGCATAATCGGCGATGAGACCAGCCATTTGGCGAAGGCCGATTTTTCCGCCTTCGAGAATGGGGCCGATGTCTCCGCCATCCTTCCATTCGAGAATCTTCAAGCCATTGATGGAGAAGCGGAAATAGGGGCCGTATTTGATGATTTCCATTTGATACGGACCCACTACATCACGGACGGACGGAATCGGATCGCCCGCATCGGCCACCAGGTGGAAGCCGTGGCTTTTACGGAGGTGGGAAGTCTGGAAGGAGCGCTCCTCAAGTGGTTCGCCGTGAGCGTTGCGGCGAAAGTAGGCGACGTGCAGGGCATTGATGTCGCCATCGAAATACTGTGGGTAGGCGCCCGTGCGCTCGGCCAGACTGTCGTCAAACAAGTCTTCGCCTTCGCGGCCTTTCGCGGCCAGCCAGAACATGGCCAGACCGTCGTCGCGGCGAGGCTGGAACTCCCAGGTGATGCGGATGTTATCGGGGAAGTCTACCGGGCACCAGAGCAGGTAGTGGACTTCCGACTCCATGCGCATGCGGCCATTCGGGAAGGTGATGACCGGTTGCCCCTCGACGCTGGATTCAATGACCCAGTCCTCGATATCTTCAGGGTTGGAGAGTGCGTTTTCGTACAGGGTTTTGCCGATTTCGAATTCCATTTTATCTGCGGATGCGGTCGCCAGGGCGAGGGCGCTGGAGGTTACTAAAAAAGTTAGTTTTTTGAAGAGTGAGCTGTGCTTATTCATAGGACTGGGTCAGAGTCCAAATAAATTTGGAGCAACTGGCCACAGTGAAATTATTCTGACTGTCAGTGATCCATCGCGACCCACTGTTTTTCCGAGGCATCCCAGCGCAGCCAGACTTCGTCATTGGCTCGGTAGGCCCAATTGGGGCCTATGCGGGCGGACAACCACAACCATGCTTCCATGCTTTCGGACCAGATCCAGGCGCCGCGCAGGGAATTTTTGCTGCTGGCGGCGTAGATCCAGCCAAACTTGTGGTGGTAGGCCCAATGATTGTTGACGGTCGAGAAACGA
>JBJHBN010000270.1:0-4501 GCA_050485505.1 Opitutales bacterium
ACATTGAGGTGATCATGACAGAGCTGGTGCTCGCGGATCTCCAATCTGTGGAGAGCCAGATCGAGCGGCAGCGTCGGCGGGCCAAAGGTCAGGACAAAGAGGCTCAGGCCAATGTCAACCTGCTCGAAAAGCTGATCCCCCACCTCAATGAAGGCAAACCCGCCAACCGCTTCCCGCTCACCGAAGAAGAATTGCCGCGCCTGAAATCTTTCTGCCTCTTGAGCTCAAAGCCGGTCATTTTCGCCTGCAATGTTAAGGAGGACGACCTGCTGGATCCGGGGGCCAATCCTTACGTTCAGGAAGTTCGTGCTTACGTGAAGGAACAGCACGAAGCGGCGGTCTGCGTGATCTCATCCCGCTTGGAGGAAGAGCTTAGTGAAATGGAGCCCGAGGAGGCCCGCGGTTTCCTCGAAGAAATGGGTGTCAAAGATTCCGGGGTGAGCCAGCTGATCCAAGCCACCTACGGTCTGCTGGGCCTTGCCTCATACCTGACTGCAGGCGAAAAAGAAGTCCGCGCCTGGACCTTTCGTAAAGGCATGAAAGCTCCAGAGTGCGCCGGAATTATTCACACCGATTTTGAAAAAGGTTTCATTAAAGCGGAGGTCGTTGCCTACGACGAACTCATCGCCGCTGGTTCAAAGGCAGCAGCCCGCGAGGCTGGCAAAATGCGCATTGAGGGCAAAGAATACGTCTTCAAAGACGGCGATGTGGTCGAATTCAGATTCAATAAGTAATATCCCAGGGGGCAGTCGCCCGTCCATCCTTCTACTGTTCGCCGTTTTCAACCTCAAACTTTGCAGTGAGATCGCCGACCGTCAAAAGATCTGCGCTCCAGGCTTTACGCAGCAAACGAATGAAAATCTGGGCTGTAATAAAAGCATCACCGGCAGCCGTGTGGCGATCATGCGGGACAATATGAAACTGCCGACACAAACCATCCAAACTGAAATTCTCCAATTTTGGCATTGAATCAAAGGCCCCTAAAGCCTCAAGCCGAAGATACAGGTCCATGGTGTCCACAGACTCATTCTCCAAACGGAAGCCAAAGTGGCGTTCACAAGCGCCACTCAGCATTTCTATATCATGTCCGATGTGGTGACCGACAATGATTCCATCCCGCAGGTAATCCAAGAACTGCGCTAAAGCCTCATCCTCGGGAACGCCGACTTCCTCAGCTTCCTCCTTGGTGATACCGTGGACGGTTACCGAAGACGTATTGTAGGCGATCGGCATCATGATCTCAAAAGAATCAACAAGCTCTATTTCACGCCGGAAAATCCCGACCGCACCTATCGAAATCAACCTGTCGCGTCGGACATCCAATCCGGTGGTCTCGGTATCCAGGACCACAAACCGCGCATGCTCCCAGCTAAATGACTGCAGCGAAACCCCGGAGAAATGCTCTCGGTAGTTCTTGGCAATCGACTGCGGATCCAAACCCATAAATTCTCCTTAAGAAGCAATCTCTACGAACGCAAAGTTAAGCCATAGCGACTTGCCATCCATTCGAGCGTATTGAGGATCGCACGAAATGCGGTCACCAGCAGAGCTCTGGTTTCAGCATCCAAGTCCGATGCCCGGATAACAGCGCCATCCGTTCCGGCACTCAAACCACGACTAATCCGCGCATATTGAGCGACTAGGAAAGCCTCCGCAGCCTCGTGCAAAACATCCGCCGTCGCCGGATCGGAATCACGGATACTCTCAGCCGCCCGCTCAAGCCGCTGCCAAGTCGTTGTAGTGTCAAGATCCTCCGATTCCAGGGCCAAAACCCGGCCAACATCCACCAAAGGCAAGAGGGCATGGAATTTCAAAGCCAATTCCTCCCTTTGAATGCCCATATTATCGACCACGTAGCCTTGGAAAATAGTTCTTGGCGGCTGGTTCAGCAAAGAGTCGCTGGCCATGTACCTTATGAAACCGGGATTCGCAGCAATGGTCTCACGAATGGTGCTTCGTAATGCCGAGGCAATCGGGCAATCCGTCGTCAGTGATCGAAAATCAAAGGCGTCCCGGGCAGAATAAACATGGGTGGTTGAGGGCTCTTCAATGAACTTCCTGAAACGATCTTTCATTGCTGACAAGGGTAGACACCAGCCTGGATTCTTAGCCAGGACACCTTGAACACTCTCGTGAAAGCCACATTGGCGCAGTCCATTACTGACACGTTTTGCCATTTCCTTAAAATACTGCTCTGCACTTTCGACCTGGGACTCGGCTGGATCCGCATAGACTAAGGCGTGGTACACAGCCGAGCGAATCAACAACTCATCCCGTCCTCCACTACCCATCATCAGCCAAGTAAAATCCAATTCCGGAGGCATCATGCCTGCGCTGTGCATTTCCTGTTGCGTCAGTTCAATGATGCGCTGCGTCATTTTCCGATTCAGGACCCCCGTCATTTCCATCAACCACTTCAAGGTGCCCCGGTTTTCAATGAACTCGAGGATCAAGGACTCCATGCGGTCACGCAAGGTACGCAAGGTCTGGATGTCCGGAGCGTAGGCTATAGCCTCTCCCACCACAGTCGGAAATCGACCGTATTGCAGGAAAAGATTGCGCTCCGATACAATGCCCACTACCGGCGAATCGATACATCCGTTTTCTGTCACAAGAAGATACTGGCGTTCCCCCTGAGCCAGCTTCAAAAGCAATTGACCAGTCGAATCTTCCGGGTGCGCAGTCCCAAGGCTATTCTGCATCCAGTCGGCAGCCGTGCCACCGAGTGAGGCCCCCTCAGCGATCCGGTCACGAAGAACACCATCGGTGACCTTACCCAAGGGATGTCCGTTCTTGTCGACAATGGCAACACAGTCAATACGCTTGGACCTCAGCATGCCCGCAATTTCGCGAATCGAACAATCCGCTGTGGCCGTAACCAAATGATCTTTTGCAATTAATTGAGGAGGTCCAACCTCAAGCAGACCACCCTTGCGCAATGTGATCGGGTGATCGCTGCCTTTGACCGAGGTCGATCCATCGCCGTGCTCGCTCCAATGATAGGCCGGATTCAGGCTGAAATATGCAGCAAGGTAGCGGCGCGCCTCCACCGACTGGTCGATGAGATCCGTAAACTTTTTGCGCGGCAGGGCATACAATATAGTTTCCATCTCAGTCTGCCCGGTATGTACATAAGGATCCTCATTGAACACCCCCTGCAAGCCCAGGAGGTCTCCCCGACCCCGGAGGTCAATCAGTTTTTCTCCTTTTGGAGTAGATTCGAGGATTTTCACGCGCCCCTGCTGGATCACATGAATGAATTGGTTTCGCGGATGTCCCTGACTAAAGATAATTTCATCGGCCTCATGAAATTTGACGCGACCTCCTGACGCGAGAGCGACCAAGTCGTCCTTTTGCAGAAACTTAAAGGGCGGGTAGTCTTTCAGAAAATCCGCGATGCGTATGGCAATAGTTTCGGCCTTCATAGCATCACCCCCATTTGGTCACCCATGTGGGCGTATATTTCTGTGAACACACTGGAATGATCCAGTAAATCTGTCGCCAACTCAACACTGCCTTTCGGAAAAATCGTGATGGTCGACGAACCTCCGAACTCAAACCAACCCTTGTGTGCGCCGCGTTCGACAGCCCTATCCGGCTGGAACGCCGACTGGATACTGCCGACGTTGGTCGCGCCAATCTCAATCTGATAGTAATGGCCAATGCGGGGATGCTCAACAGGAGTCACGACCCTGTAATTGCGCCAGAGATATCCGAGTTCACGCCTGAGTGCTATTGGGTTGACCGAATAAAGCGGCCCTGAAAGCGCATAAGACGTGCGCGGTACACCTGAAGCAGCAAAATGAAAATGGTGATAGTCAACCGGACACAAACGCGACAGCACCAGCACCCCTTCCTTCATCCGTTCAGCCTCACTGGCATCGCCCAGTAATTGTTCAAGGTCCCAACGCTGACCTTTGACGAAAACGCCGCTGACATCGGCGGCATTGGCAAAGCCAAGGTGACGTCCATCCGCAGGGAAAACGACGGCATTGGGATCCTCAGCCAAAGGTCGCACTTCGGGCTTCAAGCGTCGGGTAAAAAAGTCATTGAAGGACTTAAAACCGTCGCTCGGAGTCTCCCATTCACTCGGGTCCAATTGGTATTTTTCAATGAATGGACCAATGTTCCGAGTGCTGGCAGGTCGGGACATCCAATAGCCATACCAACGCGAAAACCACGGCCGAGCCACTAATGCCGGCAAACTCAAACGACCCAGTTTAGTCTCGTAAGCCCAGCGAAGCCACTTTTCGCCGTAGATTGCCTCAGTTTCGAGGCGGCCTGTGTATCGATTAAAAAACTGTACCGGTTCAGACTTCACTTTTCACCATTCCTCTATTTGGTCCCATTCACACTGCTCAAGTTCCGCCACGGAACCCGCCGCCAGCATCAACCAGCGTTTCAAAACCTCATTCGGATCACAGTCATCCACAACCCGCACTTTCTCGCCCAGCTGAGGGTCTTCCCAGATCAGCTTCCGACTCAAGGTATAGGTAAGCAC
>JBJHBN010000271.1:0-4499 GCA_050485505.1 Opitutales bacterium
CGTGACAGCCCCGTCAGGTCAACCTCGCGTATGGGCGGGAAATCATCGACCGCACGGAGATAATTGCCCTCCAAGGTATGACCCGACACCAAACCGGATGGATACCAGCCAATACTCGCTCCATCCACCTCCGATGCCCGCAGCGCGTCGGCAATACCGACAGCCTGAGTCAGGTTGTGAAAAGTCAGTTTGTCCGGGGCCACGTCTTTCACAGCCTTGACCAGCTCATTGATAAAATGCACAGACCCTTCAAAATCATCCACATGGTGGTAGGGCTCATTGACCATCTCCACAAAGGGAATGAAGGCATCATCTTTGAGAGCAACGCCGGTATAGGGATTCACATACTCCAACAGTTGGCGAATGTAATTCACTTGGGCGGCAATCGCATCGGGATTCACCCCGCGTTCCGGCCCCGAATAAGCAGCAAAGATTCCCTGCGGTTCCTCTTCCATTCTCCCCGGCCAAAGCGAAGTGTGATTAACAATCGGGCTCAACAGCATGTAGATGCCTCGTTCACCGGCCCGATAGATCAGGTAACACAGCAGGTCCAGGTGTTCATTTTCAATCAGGTTGCCTTCGGCGTCCGTATTCTCCGAATCGCCCCAGAACGACAAACGCAGACCATCCCAACCCATGCGCGCAAAGTGCTGCATGTCCTCGTCGATCATCGCCTTGAGATCATCCGAAACTTCCCGCGCTGCCCGGTAATCGGATGCCGACGGCAGGCAGTAGTTGGCGCCAAACAGAATCACCTCGCTGCCATCGTCCTGCCAGCGAATTACGCCCTGCTCATCCTGGAACATAGGCCGGGCATCCAATTCTTTGCTGATGGGAGTATGCACCAACTGCACTCCGTAGTCCTCTGCCATTTCACGATACAACTGGAGGAATTCATTTCCTTCGAACCGGTTGCTCGGTTGCCGCCGCTCACCCGATGCAGTCACCGTTCCGCCCGGCGCTTCCGCAGGATTCATTCCGTCCCGCAACAGATTCGGACGGGGACCCCCGCCGGCATTGCTGCCATCGCGGTCAAAAATCGCTTCCTGGTGACGGGTCGGCTCCCAGATGAAAGTGCCCCAACCGCGCGCATCGGGTGCCTGGAAAACGATGTCGTTCACGTAGCGTTTGCGGCTGGAATACTCGACAAAGTTGAATCCAAACTCGGGATACTTCTCGACGAACTTGTCGATGGTCCGCTCCCAGTCACCCTCTTCCTGCTGCTGGTATGCGGAAAAGCCGACCACGTCGAACTCAACATCCCGCTCCAGCAAGTTGTCCATCCAGTCCTGTACCATCTCCCAGTGGCGCCCCAGGTGGTGGTGAACCATCACCTTGCTGTCCGGCGAAACCTCCCGCACAGCACGAATTCCTGCCTTAAGGAGTTCGGCAAAATTATCGTAGCCCCCGGCACCCTCCACATTCATGTGATTGGCATCCGTAACCGGATTGCCTGTTGGAAACGAGGCCTCCACCCGGCCCTCTGGCCAAAGCATGCCAAAGGTGTTCTCATTGCCAATCTGAACCATGTCCGGCGGCGTGCCCTGGTCGACCAGCGCCTGCACGGAATCCCTGGTGTATTCGTACAGCGCTTCGACCAACTCCTCGAACTCCAGGCCCTCCCAGGCGCGCGGCTTGGGCTGATGCTCCGGATCAGCCCAGGTATCACTGTAATGAAAGTTCAGCAGATAACCCATGCCCGCATCGCGGGCACGCTGGGCCATGTCTAGCGTGTGTTCAATGCCGCACCACTTATCCTCCGGTGATCGCCGCGAATAGCCATACTCAGGATCGACGAAAACCCGTAAACGCACGTAATTGAACCCGTGCTGGGTCAGGATGTCGAAGATGTCCCTGCGGACGCCATTGACATAGTATTCAGCCCCCCTCGCCTCATCCTGAGGAATCCAGGAAATATCGGCTCCCATCTGGAAGGATCCGGGGCGTTCGGCCGCCTGGGTAAATTGACTTGAGAGCAGACACAAGGGGACAATCAGGAGTAACAGGGTGCGAAGCATAACCTATCCTGAAAGAAGTATAGATTGCTACTCAACGCAGCGCAAACCGGACAGTCAGAACATCAGCGGGCATTGGCATCTACCTTGGCAATCACCCAAATAGCGTGAATGATCCCGGGGATATACCCAAATAAGGTCAGCAAAATATTGATCCAGAAAGAAGGCTTGATGCCTTCTGTCAGAAAAACACCCAGCGGAGGTAAGATTACGGCGAAAATTATACGGAGTAAGCTCATGGGATAAGATCTTACACCGAATCAATCCAATTGCAACCGTTCCCACAGCTGCATCGCCTGCTTGCGTTCTGGTCCCCAGCGATAGCCTCCCAGCGCGCCGCTCTGCTGAATTACCCGGTGACAGGGGATCAGGAACGCAATCGGATTGGCGCCCACCGCCGTTCCTACCGCACGACTCGCCTTCGGCTTGCCTATGGCCTCGGCGATCCGCCCGTAGCTGGTTCCCTGTCCGCTGGGGATCTGCAGCAAGGCCCGCCAAACAGCGAGTTGAAAGTTGGTCCCGGCCACCTGCAGCGGTAGTGGTGTCTGCTGGTCTTCTTCAGCGCCAAAGATACGGGACACAGTGGACGCGGTTGACTCGTCTGAACGCTGCAGAATCGCCGCCGGCCAATTCCTCGCCAACCGCTGCGAGGCAGCCTCGACATCAGCGGGTTCGATGAACTCCAATCGACAAACCCCGCGTTCGGTCAAAGCGATAAAAACCGTCCCAAACGGAGAATCATGGACACCCCATCTCAAAGTCAATCCTCTGCCCTGACGCTGAAATTCCCCCGGACTCACTGCCTCAAGCTGGACGAAGTGATCGTGCAAGCGCGACGGCCCACTCAAGCCCGCCTCAGCAGCCGTTTCCAACAACGAAACCGACCTCCGCAGCAAGGGTTTGCTGTATTCAACCGTCAGCACCTCTAAAAACCGCTTCGGCGTCGTACCCACCCAGCGCTTGAACAAGCGCTGAAAATGAAACGGACTCAAGTGCAGCCACGCGGCAATCTCCTCCAGCCCAGGCTGCTCTCCCCTCCGCGCCTGAATGAACGCAATCGCCCTCGCGATGCGCTCGTAGTCAGAAACCGGATGTTGCTCTGTTGTCATATTGAATTCAGCGCACCCATCTTAGCAGAAAGCCATCCCCGTCCGCCACCCGAATCTTGCGCAATACTCCCACAGCTGGCACAGAGGCCAGCCCTCCAACCGACCCCCACAATGGAGGGCTCCGGCTCTATCCAGGACCACAGCCGGCCCTCCAGAGTCTTCAAATTCGCGCCAAGCTGCGACAGCGCTTCATTGTTTAGGTCGATTGGCTCTCTTGTGAGGTCTTATTCTTCGTTTGTGGTTGGAATCCAGCGGCGGTTTCGGCGAAACCGCCCTACCTATCTTGTTCGAATTCCTGCACCGGAATATCAAAATGCAAAACCTCCTCCTTTACCCCCAGCTTGGAATAGAGGGCAATGGCAGCTTCGTCCTCAGGCCCCGTATCCGCCTGGACAAAGATGACATAGGCTCCGCGTCTCCGTGCGATCCCTTGCAGCCTTTCGATCAAGCCTGTCGCAATGCCTTGCCGTCTGTGGGACTCAGAAACTGCGAGGTCATAGATATAGACCTCACTGCGTTCCTGTTCAAACTTCTTGAGCTCGTATGCCGCCAAGCCACCAACGACCCGCTCCCCGCTCAAAGCCGCCAATGCAATAAAAGTGTCGCTCCCCAGAAGCCCCCGCAAATAGCCAGCCGAAGGCCGCTTTTGAAGGTAAGTCGCTTCCTCGCCAAAAACCTCGGCAAAGGTCTCCAACAAGGCATCCATCAAGCCCAATTCCTCCGGCCCAATCCGCCGTATCTCAATATCCGAATGCATCTGTGTGGAAGGTTCGTAGTTCTTTTGAACAAACAAAGTAGTCCTTCGCTTTAGCGGAGGGACGCAGGGCAATGGGCGGTGCTCCAGCGCGTTTGGCCACCAGTAAGCCATTACGGCCGGAGTGAAGGTATCGGCAGCGTCGATGAGTTCCTTGATCAGGATTCCTCGAATAACGTTGATGCCGATGAATTCGAGGAGGTCGCGGCTGGCGAAGGATGTGTCGTTAAACGGGACAACAACAAGATCGCGGCCTTCCGTTCGGAATCTGGAAAACTAACGCTTCGTTCCGCGATCTGCCCGCACCTCGGTTGTGAGATCAACTGGAATAACGCGGAGCGCTCGTGGGACTGTCCGTGTCACGGAAGTCGGTTCGAGCCGGATGGCAGTGTCATCGAAGGTCCCGCATTGGAACCATTGCGGGAGATTGAGTTGACGGACAAGTGAACCCCTGGGCCGCCTGCCGCTCCCTGTGACGCAGGCCAACATCAACGCCATGAGATCCATTTGGAACGGCACCATCAGCTTCGGGTTGGTATCGATCCCAGTGAAGCTCTACAGTGCGAGCGAGGGGCGCCGCATGGACCTCGACATGCTCGACGCGTCAGATCACGCGCGAAT
>JBJHBN010000272.1:0-4494 GCA_050485505.1 Opitutales bacterium
GAGACAGTTATCCACTGTATGGAGAGATGGAGACGGATCCAGCCGAACTGGGGCCGAACCCGGTTGATTGGCAGGAGGGGGTGCTGGTCGAAGAGAATCTGATGATTCAGCAACAACTGGCGCCTGGGGATACCATTCGTCTGGGCGATAGCGAATTCCAGATCGCCGGTCGTCTGGTCCGGGTTTCAGGAGAATCTGAGGTGTCGGGATTTTTCTCGCCGCGTATTTACCTGACCATTGAGCAGTTGCAGGAGACCGGATTGTTGCAGGAAGGCAGCATCATTAACCACCGCGCTTATTTCCGTTTCCCAGACGGCCTTACCGAAACGATTCAGGACAAGTTGGAGGAAGCTCGCAACAATCTCTTCGTGGATTACGGAATTCGCCGTGAGACGGCCGAAAACCGGCAGGAGAGGGTTGAGCGAATACTCACTAATCTATTCGATTTTCTAAATCTGATCGGTTTCATAGCACTGCTTCTGGGCGGTATCGGGGTGGCCGGGGCCGTGCATATTTTTCTCCAGCAGAAGGTCAATACGATGGCCCTACTGCGCTGTTTGGGCGCGTCGGCCGGACTGGCCTTTCAAATCTACTGGTTACAGGTCAGCGTCGTCGGCATCCTTGGGGCCTTAGTCGGAGCAATGTTGGGGGTTGGTATTCAATTCCTTTTGCCCATTCCGCTCCAGGCCTTCTTGCCCTTTCCGATTGAGGTTCAGTTCGATCCGGGTGCCGTGCTTGCGGGATTATTGTTCGGCTGGCTGATTGTGAGCCTGTTTTCATTTGTGCCCCTGTTAAGGGTTCGCGGGGTCAGTCCCTTGAAAGTTATACGCTCCAGTGTCGGCAATCCCAGGCGCATGAGTCGAGATCCACTGTTTTGGGTGTTAATCATCACTATTGTCGCGGCTATTTCTACTTTCAGTGTTTTGCAGACCCAGCAATTGAGCTACGGGTTGGCCTTTGTGGCTGGCTTGGGTGGAGCGCTGTTGCTACTTGCGGGCCTGGCCTGGTTGCTGCGTTGGGCTTTGAAGCTCAGCGCCAACCGAAGCGGCTCTTTTGCCTGGAGGCTGGGGCTCAGCAACCTCTATCGACCAAACAATCGGACTCTTTTGATGGTGGTCAGTATTGGTATGGGTGTTCTGCTGATCCACACCCTGTTTTTGGTCCGTGCTGCGCTGCTTCATCAAGTCGAAGGACAGGACACCGGTGATGCACCCAATGTCATCTTGTTAGACGTGCAGTCCGATCAGCTGGACGAGTTGCAGTCCTTTCTCGTCGAAAATGGCTTCAGCACACTCGAAACCCTGCCCATTGTGACTATGCGGGTCGCGGCTATCAACGACCGTGAAATGCGGGAATTGCGCGAGGATCCAGATGCCGGCATCTCACATTGGATTTTCTCATGGGAATTCCGCAACACCTTCCGCGACCATGTGCTCGACAACGCGACCGTCATCGAAGGCGAGTTTGTGCCACACTACAATGGGCCCGAGCCGTATCCAATATCACTGTCAGAAAACGTGCTGGATGACATGAAGGTCGGCCTTGGGGACCACATCCGTTGGAATGTTCAGGGGGTTCAGATTGAGACAGTCGTGTCGAGCGTGCGACGGGTTGAATGGGAAGTAGGGCGGCAGAATTTCAATGTTGTCTTCCCGCTTGGAACAATCGAGGACGCACCGGTTGTTTATGCTGTCACGGTTAGGGCGCGGGACCGGGCGGAGTCGTCCACGCTGCAGGCCTCGCTCACACAGACCTTTCCAAATGTCAGTATGCTTGACCTGACTCTGTTGTTTGAAACCATCAACAACATTCTCGACCGGGCGGCATTTGTAATTCATTTCATGGCTGCCTTTACCATTGCAACGGGGTTGACTGTGCTTGCCGGATCCGTCGTGACCAGTCGCTACCAGCGCATCAAGGAAAGCGTACTGCTGCGAACCTTGGGCGCTTCAGGTGGATTTATTCGCAAACTGCTGACTATCGAATTCCTCTTGCTCGGCGTCATCGCAGCCTCTGCAGGTATACTTTTGTCCATTCTCAGCTCCTGGGCGCTTCTTCGGGGAATGTTCGATCTTGAATTGGTGTTGAACTGGCAAGGCAGCCTTCTCACTCTGGTAAGTGTCACCGCCTTGACCCTGTTCACAGGCCTGCTGACCACGCGTGGCATCGCATCACAACCACCTTTGGCTGTCCTGCGACGGGAAGAGGGATAGAGAACTACAGACCGATGAAAACCATTCGCCGCTACACCGATCCTACCCGCGCGCATTGCGATCAGGCTTTACTGGAAGGGCACGGCGTGTCGGTTTTTCTCAAGAATGAAAACATGGGCAGCATGGCCCCTATCTTTTCGGCGGCGAACGGGGGCATCGAATTGCAGGTCGACGAGAAAGAGGTCGAGAAGGCACTGGAGATTTTGGGTCCAGAGAGCAACAATCCTGAAAAAGTGATCGAGCTGTCCCGCGAATTGAATCGGCTCTTTGGTATCTCTGTCTTGGTAGGCCTCTGCACCGCAGTTCTTCATAGTGCCAGCCAGGGATTTTCTCTCGAAGCCATTGACCGAACGGTCGTTGCTGGCATCGCGGGCTGCTTCGCAGCTCTGATTGCGATCTCCACTGCTAAGCGGCACTTTAATAAAAATAAAGGCCGTTAGTCGCGATACAATCGGGTCGGTTGGATCTTACTGATGGTAGAACGAGAGCAGCATGCTCAGTAGGGCTGAAGAATCGATTCTTAAAAGAATTTCTTGCCAACAATCTTTAGCGTTTCTAATCATAAGCCCTCGAAATGCCCAAATCTACTAATATGAGAAAATACATTGATTTCATTAATAACATCAACGGGAACGTGTTGCTTGGATGCGACGGATTTGTGGACGAGGTCTACCAGATTGTTGATGTCAGGCAAAGCCTTAGCGAATACACTCCTTTGGACAAAATGCGCGCGTTCGGCGAATTGGTCGTTAAGAGAGCAGGCGGAGGTCTTGGTCTGGAGATCGTGCCGAAGCGTCGTTGCTCAGGCGGCTTTACCCCGAATACGGGTCGAATCGCCGCCTTTTTGGGCCTCAAGCCGACACTCGTCGGGCTGTACGGTGAAAAAGACATCGATCCAGCTTTTGATGAGTTTAAGGATAACTGTAATTTAATTTCACTTGGAGATCCAGCGGTAACTCTGGTTTTCGAGTTCGGAGACGGGAAGGTTTTGATGAGTGCCCTGAAAACGGTGGCCAATCTGGCTTGGAGTGATTTTGTTTCATTCTTCGGCGAAGAAAAGCTGAAGGAGCTATTTAGTGGGGTCGATATTCTCGGCTTGGGGTATTGGTCGCTGACTCCAGACTTTGATAACTTTCTGAAGGGCTTCATTTCTCAGTATGGCGCCACTCGGGCTCCCCGAAGAATGTTTTTTGATTTTGCGGATATTAATAAAAAATCCAACGAGTCCTTCCTGAAAAGTTTGGCATTGATCAAGCAATTCAATGACAAGATTCCTATGACCATCAGCCTCAACGAGCACGAAGGTGCAGAGCTGTTTTCAAGGTTTGGTATGGAGTGCAAGGAAGAGCCTGCAGCTATTTCTGCTGATCTGGCCGTTGTCCGCGAAAAAATTGGTATCGACGAACTGGTCATTCACACTCCGCAGTTTGCAGTTGCTTCGAATGCTGCCGATGGCGAAGCCTATTCGATGCAGGAGTTCCAAAAGAATGTGATTCGCACGGCTGGAGCGGGCGATTCATTCAACGGTGGCTATCTCTGCGCCTCGCTTGGAGATCTTCCGATTAAAGAGCGGCTCGTGATCGCCAATGCGGCAACTGCATTTTTCGTCACTCACGCAACTGCGCCGACCAAGAAAGAACTCATTGCCCAAATTGAAAAAGCCTCGGACAAATAACTTTCTGGTCACACCACTAAATATCCGAAAACTTGCTAATTGGTTGTCGGTGAATCTTCGCCTTCGCTGTCTTTTGAAGAGTTTTGATTTCGGCTTCGGCTGCTCGCACCGCTTTTTTGCTATCCAATGCTTCGACGGTTAGCGAAGTGCTGCGGGACTGGCCGCCCTTGAGGGTCGGCACGCGCCCTTTTCTGCGTTCGAAGTTGCGTGCGTTGGGAAAACTCGTGCCCGGCTCAAGGCCAGTTACATATCCATCGGCCCGGGCAGCGGTATTCTTCCAGAGAGCGAAGCAGGGAAAGTCCTTCAGCTTGTAACGGATGACTGAGGCCTGGTCACCTTTGGCATTGCGCAGCATTGCCATGGTATCGCGGCTGCCTCGTTTTCCTAATAATTCCATAAAGTAAACCTGTTCCACGTATCCCGATTTGGGCTCGTCGCAGGTATCAAAGTGCTTGATGCCTTCTGTTGCTCGTGGATCGCGCGGGGCCACTTCTTTGTAAGGTGCAACAAGGCGTGAACCCTTTTCCAGCAGTGGATCCCCGTAATTGATGTGATACAGCAACTGGTGTTCGGTCGGATTGTTACCGATATTAGTTACGGTATCAT
>JBJHBN010000273.1:0-3772 GCA_050485505.1 Opitutales bacterium
GGCCAAAGCCCTTATTCACTTAGGTCGAGTCATGCTTTTGGCTCGTTACCCTCCCTCCCAACTACCCAACAGTTCAGTATGCTTCAACTACGCTTACCCCCATTTAAGCGCCTTTTGCTGTTAGCCCTGACGGCAACCATGGTCGGTTTCGGCCTCTCGGGTTGTGGTCGCGGCGGACAGGAGCAGGTGACGATCCGTTTCTGGAACGGATTCACCGGGCCCGATGGCCGCACGATGCTCGCAATGGTGCGCAAATTCAACGAAGAGAATCCGGATGTACGCATCGTCATGCAGCGCATGGCTTGGAATACGTATTACAACAAGCTCTTTGTCGCTGGCCTCGGTGGCCGGGCTCCGGAGATGTTTGTTTTGCAGACTGATGCCTTTACCCGCTTTCAGCAGGCTGACTTCATCGAACCGCTGAATCGCTTCATTGAGGGTGAGTATGGCATCGATATGGACGACTTTGATGACAACGTCATCGAAACCGTCTTGCACAATGGAAACTACTATGCGCTTCCGCTGGATGCCTACATTCTTGGAATGTATTACAACCGGGACTTGTTTCGCCAGGCGGGCATCGTCGACGAATACGGCGAACCGGTGGCACCGACCAACACGGTGGAGTTTCTCGATGCCGCCCGTAGAATCCGAAACCTGGGGCGCACCGAGCTTGGCGATACCTGGGGTTTCGTTTTTGCGGAGCTGTTCAACAACCTTTACGGAATCGCGACTCAATTCGATGCGCAGTTCTTTTCAGAAGATGGCCGCGAGGTCACGATCAACGCTCCCGAAAACGTTGCCGCGGTCGAATTTGCCCTGAGCCTGATTCAAGAACACCGCGTTGCCCCGCCGATTGAAGCGATGGACTCCTGGATCGGCTTCCGTCAGGGCAGGGTTGGCATGGTCTTTCAGGGGATTTATATGATGCCGGATCTGGAGCGTCAGCAGACGCTCGATTTTGGTGCGGCGCCAATTCCGACTTTCGGACCGCAGAAGGGCACTTGGATGGGTTCGCATAATCTGTGTATGTCGGTGGGATTGGACGAGGATAAGGCTGAGGCCGCCTGGCGCTTTATGAAATTCCTTTCGGACAACAGCCTTGACTGGGCAGAGGGAGGTCAGGTTCCTGTGCGCAAGAGTCTTCGCGAAACCGAGCGCTTTCAGGAACTGTATGCGCAAAGCCAGTTTGCCAAGCAGCTGGAATATGCCCAATACGTGCCGGCGAACGCCTTTGTTTTTGAGTATCTGGAGCAGTACAACCTCGCACTTGAGCGCGCTTTAAGGGCCCGTGCTACGCCGCAGCAGGCGTTGGATGACGCCGCCGCAAATATCCGAGAGATCATGCGCCGCTACGGCATTACCCCAAAAGAGGAAGACGCTACATGAGCTCCCACAACCCAAACCCTGCTTCTCCGGCGCCGTTGCCTTCACAGGCGGGCATGCAGCGCAAAGCGCCCACTGAGATTCAACCTCCCAGAGGTCGCTTTTTCAGACGCTACGGGGGCTACCTGTTTCTGCTGCCGTATTTAATTTTGTTTTTCAGCTTCTTGATTTTGCCGCTGGTGTATGGCTTCTGGCTGAGTTTGGTGGATTACGAAATGCTGTCGCCGGAAGGTCCCGGCTTTGTCGGCCTCGACAATTATCGTGAGGCGATGAACGACAGTTATTTCTGGCGAGCGATGAAAGCGACAGGCCTCTACGTTGGCATGGCCGTTCCGCTGGTGATCGGGCTGGCATTGCTGATGGCAGTGTTGATTGATTCTTTACCCGAAAAACGCCAAGGCCTTTATCGGTTGATGGTGTTTATGCCGACCATGATCACTATCACGGTCGCTGGCTTGGTCTGGCGCTGGTTTTATCACAGTGAGTTTGGATTGCTGAACGCAATGTTGGAGCCTTTGGGCATCTGGATTCCCTGGTTAACCGAACCGGGATGGGCGATGCGCTCCATTGTGATCATGTCGCTGTGGTGGACCGCAGGTGTGCCGCTGGTTATTTTAATGGCGGGGTTGAAGCAGATTCCGACGTCCTATTATGAGGCGGGAGCCATTGATGGCGCGATTGGTTGGCGCCGCTTTGTTTATATCACGCTGCCGTTGCTGCGTCCGATCCTGCTGTTTGTCGTGGTTCTGACCATCATCGGGTCCTTCCAGGTGTTTGGTCAGACCTTTATCATTACCGAGGGTGGGCCGGAGCTCGCGACTCGTGTGATCATGCACTACATTTACGACACCGCGTTCAACTTCTACCGTATGGGTTATGGCTCAGCGATCAGCTGGTTGTTATTTGTCGTGATTATTACTTTCTCCCTGATTCAGTTCCGCGTCTTTCGCGAACGTTAATCCTCCTCCTTTCCCCCAATGAACAACTCATCCAAATTCAACCGCAGACTGGTCGAATTCATTGTCATTGTCGTGTCGGCGCTGTTTGTCATGCCGATCATTCTGGTCTTTTTGACTTCGTTCAAGCCCGACGCGGAGATCATTCGATTTCAAGGGATCCTGCCTATCGAATGGACCCTTGACAACTTTCGCGAAATCCTCGGCGCACCGGAGGAGATTCCAATCTTCCGCTGGTTGCTCAATAGTTTTGTCATCTCATTCAGCGTGACATTTCTGGTGCTCACCGTGAGCTCCATGGCCGCCTATGGGTTGGCCCGGCTCAATTTGCCGGGAGGGCGCATTTTGTTTTTTTTAATCATTGCAACCTTGATGGTTCCACCGCAGATCCTGCTGGTCCCGGTTTATCTGATTCTGAATACCTTGGGTTGGCTCGATACTCCCTTGGCACTAATCATACCGGCGGGAGCCGGGGCATTTGGAGTATTTCTACTGCACCAGTTTTTTAAGGGCATTCCCAAGGATTTGGAAGAGGCTGCGGCCATCGATGGCTGCTCCAAGCTTGGCATCTATTGGCATGTGATCTTGCCGCTGTCTAAACCTGCACTGGCGACCCTCGGGATCTTTACCTTCATCGGTTCCTGGAACGACTTCATGGGTCCGCTAATTTTTCTGGATTCAGTTGAAAAATACACCCTTCCAGTGGGCATCGCCCTGTTTCAAACTTCTTACTATGCCGAATACGGCCTGACTCTTGCGGCCAGTGTAATCTGTACCTTGCCAGTAATTGTAGTTTTCCTCTTTTTCCACAAATACATCATCCGCGGAATCGCAATGTCCGGTCTCAAAGAGTGATTGCGTAAACCGTGAAGTTGCGGCAGAGTATCCCTTGTTATTCAATGAGGGAAGTTGCCCATAATATCAGGCCAATAGCCAATCTGGTGGCCTTACTCGCTATCTGGGCCAGTTTTCTGACGGTGTTCATTCCAGAGTGGATGATCAACGAGCAGTATGGCTATGGTCTATTTGTACCCCTGTTAATGCTATACCTGATCTGGCTGCGCAGCGAGGACCGTCCGCCTCCGGCAAAGCAGCCATCAATGCTTTGGATTGTTGCCGGACTATTTTGCGTGCTGCCGATTCCTATACTTCTCGTGATCCTGGGCGCAAATCCCGAGTGGCGCATGGCCCTTTGGGCGTACGCTATTGTGACCGTTGGAGCTACCCTGTTCTGGGTTGGAGCCTGGGGCGGTTGGGGCTGGGTTCGCCATTTCGCGGCGGTGTTTGTGCTCATCCTCCTGGCTGTGCCATGGCCGACTTCCATTGAAGAACCGATGGTGCAGGGAATGATGCGCGTGGTTGCGCAGATTACGGTCGAATTCATGAACCTGCTTGGGTTCTATGCGGAACCCCACGGTAACCTGATCGAG
>JBJHBN010000273.1:3782-4492 GCA_050485505.1 Opitutales bacterium
CTTTCGAGTGGTTTTGTCGGGGTGGAGGAGGCCTGCAGTGGTGTCCGTTCGTTTCAATCGACCCTGATGGCTGCCTACTTTTTTGGTGTCCTGTTTCGCTGGGGCTATTTTTATCGCTTCCTGTTGATTCTCGCAGGATGCGGTGTCTCCCTGATACTGAACTTGATTCGCACCTTCACACTGGCCATGGTCATGGCCAACCGTGGCCCCGAGGCAATGGCAGTACTGCACGACCCGGTGGGGAACATGGTTTCCTTTGGATCTTTTGTCATACTATTTATTCTGACCTGGTTGGTGCACCGACTTTTCATGCAGGGCGGCCCAATTCGTAAAACCTATTGGGCTCAGGGGAAACGCAGCCCGGTGTTTTTCAGTCCGGTCCTCGCTACTCCCGTGATCCTTTATATGGTCTTTGCCCACGTGTTCACCTGGTATTGGTACGCCCGAACAGGGCCAGATACCACCCAACGCCTACTTTCAAGCATGGATTGGGAGGCTATTCGCTTTGAAACGCGCGAGGAGGAGATTCCACCCACTGTGCGCAACATTCTTCGCTTCAGTGACGGCAAGCAGTTGACTTGGATGGATCCCTCGCAAACTAGCTGGACCGCCTTTTTCTTCCAGTGGGAACCGGGTGCAGTTTCCTCACATGTCACCGTCCACCGACCCGAAGTCTGCCTGCCTTCGGCTGGATTTGAGCTGGTCCAAAC
>JBJHBN010000274.1:0-4489 GCA_050485505.1 Opitutales bacterium
AGATGCCAGGAAACCCGGTTCGGAAAAGCTACGTGCCAAGGCACAGATCCAGATGAATGAGGATCCCGTTGAAGCGACCCTTAGCTACGAGCTCGGCGAGCAGCGGGACCGCATTGAGAACTTCATCAGCTGGATTGAACTGGATTCTCTGATTGCTCTGCAAGAATCCCTATTGCCCAGTAATGCGCGACCGGAACCCCTTCAAGAAAGACCAGACGCCGGCGACGAACCCGTTGAAATGCTCGCAGGGGCATTCTGGCAGGCCTGGATACTTACCGAAGCTGAGGAATTGGAAATTCTGACGCGGCTGGAAGGCATTCGCTCCAGCGGTCAGGTCATTATCGACAGTTTCGAGAGCCAAATTGTCATTACGCCCGGTCGCATTGTACTCGAGCCAACGCAGTTCCGCCTCGTCGAAGCTCCAACCCGCTTGCATGGATCCATTCGCTATGAAGTCGAACAATCGAAAACCTATCAGGCCCATTTTGAGTTTTCAAGCGAGAGCCTCGACACCTCAAAACTAGCCCGCGCCGCCCAGGCCCGCTCCGACCGCTATCTGGAAACCAAACTCAACTTGAGCGGCAGTTTCGTTTCCGAGGCCGAATCCCTGGCTGATCTTTTCTGGCAGGGAGAAGCGTCTTTCGCACTCGACTCTGGATCCGGCATTATCCGCCTGATCAACCCCGATCAACCCAGTCCGGCACAGGACATCGCCGGAGCCGTCGGCCGCCTGGTACTGGGCCGCATATCCCCACAGCTGGCTGTCATTCCCGACATCTACGATCAGCTCAACAACCTGAACTTTGATTCCCTCACCCTACGCGCCAGCAGTAGCCCCGGCGGTAATATTTCATTCGACCGGATCGAACTCAATTCAGCTCAACTTCGCATGGCCGGTGGCGGACAAATCCGCCTTGATCCGGAAAAAGGATTTCAGATTCTGCAACAGCCACTGAATCTGAACTTTCAACTCGGCGCCAAAGGCCGCCTCGGCGATCTTTTCAATACAATCGGAATCCTCCGGGGCACCGCCGACAGCGACGGCTTCCGCGCCCTCACCCGCGACATCCAGATCGGTGGAACTCTCGCCCAACCAGACATGAGCGACCTCTGGAATATGGTTTTGCGACGTTAGAAGAAACACTCACCGTAATCAAAAAAGACTTCATCTCCGGGATAAACCTCACGAATCGCTTCGAAGCGTGCGGTCTTCCAGCGAGTTGAAGTGATCAGGAAGGCGTTAGCCTGCTCAGAGTGATTGATGTAGCGAGTGTAATTTGCTTTGGGTCCTTCCCCTACAATAACGTGATCACGGGTCACATAGAGCAGGTATTCCGACTGCGCAAACCTGCCTGCATTGAGGTCCTCAGCACTAATTACTTCGCCCGTGTAATAGCCAATGGTATCGCCTACCGCAATCCGCTGCAGAGCGAATAAGCCCTTGCCAGCAGCGGGAATGGTGGACGGACCCACCCGGAAAGCCTTAGAACTCCATTGCATCGCTGCTCAACGCCGGCGCACTTGACAGCCGGAAATGGTGTCGTGCAATCCTTCACGCCTGGGATGATAGAGAATCCGCAGGTAACCCCACAAGAGCAGAATTGCAGAAATGAACTTGCTGAAGTAACGTCCTAACGCCCGCAGCAGGGAGATGCGTTCACCCTCCCTGTCCGTGACCTTTAATCCCAGCAGACGCTTGCCAAGTGTGGCCTGCATCGCCGACGATTCCATCACGGCGAAGTAGAGGATAGCCAAAGCGCCCATACCTAGAATCACAGGAAAGAGAGCTGGATGAGTTACTGATTCATCCAACAAATCGGGCACCAGAAGAATCAGCCCAAAAGCCAAAATATTCAGCGCCACATTAACGATCACCACATCCGTCACGGCCGCAAACAACCTCCGCCAAGGCTCGCCAAAAACGGGTTCACGGCTCTGGGCATATTTATCCATCGTCGGAGGATCGCCTCGCGCGTAGGGCGGCGAAGGCGGATCCGCCGAAGCGGCCGCAGACCCGGCAGGGACCTCATAGTCACTCAAGGCCGTCAGAATTTCTCCCGGATGTTGAAAAGCCGACATTTTGATAAACGGAATACGCAGCAGGGTGTAGAGGTTTTTCAAAATACTGAACAATGCGATCAGCAACAATCCTATGAGAAGTACGCCTTCATCAAGAACAACTACGACCAGTGCTATAGCCCCGCACCAGAGAAGAATCTTTCCACATATCCAGAGAGCGGCACCCCAACGGACTCCACGAAAAGCTTTTTGCACTGTCAGGATTGCTTCATCGGCTTGGAGCCCTCCGTGCCCCGTCTGCATCAGGCTATCGCGGGCGCCAGCAACACTTCCCTGTTCTTTGAGAGCATAGAAGGCCGCAGCCAATATCTCTTTATCCGCCGATGCGGCTGCTTGCGCCTTGTCCGCAGATCTTGCCTGGGAAGCCTTGATCCATGGATTGGCAACCCCCGGCAGAGTTTCAAATGCCATTTCGGCATTCTCCATGCGATCTTCAGGATCCGCCTCCAACATTCTGTTCAACCATCCATCCCAGTCAGGATGCAACTCGGGCCGCAGCTGGGTCACATCCTTGTAGCGACCCACGGGACGTTTCCCGGTCAGCCACTCGTAGGCCATGACACCCACCGCATACAAATCGCTGCGGCCATCGGCATCCTGCCCCTCTATAACTTCCGGAGCCATGTATTTTAAAGTCCCCACATAGCTGGAGCCAGTGCCCGTTGTATGACTCCCGCCAACCTGACGCTGACCCACGGCAATCGTCTCCTGAACCAAAGTTTTCATGTAGTCCTCGCCCACCACACGCGCCACGCCAAAATCCGCAATTTTCACCCTTGGTACCGCTTGCCCTTGCGACATTCGCGCCTGGAGCAGGTTGGAAGGTTTCAGATCGCGGTGAAAAATACCTTTGTTGTGGGCATAGCTCAAGGCCTTCAGTATCTGGGCCAGAATATGGCTGACCACATCCGGATCCGAAGAAGCCCGAAACGGCTCCAGTCGTTCCATTACGAGAAAAAAGTGACCCGATGCATGGCCTGCATTGTGCACTGAGACAATATTGGGGTGGTCCAGCGATGCCAGAGTCCGCGCCTCCTGCTGAAAACGGGCGGCGAACTGAGCATCCCCGCTCAACGAATCGGGCAGGACCTTAACTGCATACCGACGCCCCAGGTGTAACTGTTCCGCCTCATATACTTCCCCCATTGCCCCACTGCCCAGAGACTTGCCGATCCGATAATCCCCCAAAACAGACCCTTCAATCAAGGCCTGCGGTGGATCCTCTCCCCCATCCCCCAGAATGGTCTTTTCATCGTCCATTGCCATCTCTTCCAATTAAGCAGACTTCTCCACAAGCGAAAAGCGAAATTTATCACGCTCATAAGTAGAGAAACGAAAGGGATGGCCGCGACCTCGTGGTGTGACCACTCGTAGCCACAAACCCCTCATGCCCTTGCAGGAAAAAGTTGTTGGGCTAAACTCAAGACAGTGAAACAGAAATCTCTCCTCAGCCTAATTTTTCTGCCGCTGCTAAGCGCGCTTGCAGACGAACCTGTCTTCGACTTGAAACCTCTGGTGGTTCGTGGAGATCCGCGCGCACAGGTAGTTGGCATCAGCGGCGAGCGACCGGGCGATATGACCTGGACCGCAGTTGAGCTGAACCAGACGGCCTTTGCCTCCTGGGAGGCGCTCTGGCGACAACAGGCAGCCTTTGACACATTTCGCCGCAGCGACAGTCGCGGCGCACACCCAACGACCCAGGGCATGCGCCTGCGGCCGGTAGGAACCAATGCGGCATCTCGCAGCCTGGTATTGATGGACGGCTTGCCCTTGAATGACCCTTTTGGTGGTTGGGTCTACACGCAACACCTGCCGCGTCATGGCTGGCAAAGCCAAAGCTTGGTAAGCGGTGGCCGAGCAGCAGCTTGGGGGTCTCCCGGATACGGCGGGGTTATGCTGCTGCAGCGGGTCCATCCTTCGCAACTTGGTTCCTTATGGATCAGCGAATACGGCAGCCAGGGCCGCTGGGCCACGGAGGCTGGCACAGCCTTCAGCACCGGCGAGCAGAGCACCTTGGCGGTTCAGGCCGCCTGGTCCGAGGATCCCGGCTTTCACGTGCTGCGCGCATCCGACCGCGGAGCCATCGACACCCGGTCGGGGGTTGACCTGCTCAGCGGCAGCGTCCGCTGGGCGGGAGGCCAGTCTGGCGGAACCGATTGGGAAATAGGCTGGCATGGCTGGCGCGAGGACCGCATCAACGGAACCCATTTGTCGACCAACCAAACAGATGCTCACGACTTCTATGTGCAGGGTAACCAGAGCCTCGCCACCGGCGAACTGCACCTCACGCTGTTCCGCCAGTGGCGCAATTTCCGCAATCTCTTCAGCGCAGCTGCAGCGGATCGAAACAGCGAGACACCCGCGCTTGAGCAATTTTCAGTTCCAACCTTTTCAACGGGCGGTACCCTGG
>JBJHBN010000275.1:0-4470 GCA_050485505.1 Opitutales bacterium
TTCAATAAGTTGTCGGTGAACCACTTCGTCCGCAGCCTCGTTAAGGGACATACCCTTATACATCATCAAATTGCTAATCTCATGCGCGGTGACGTTTCGGATGAAGAATTCACCATGGCCAGTGCAGGACACTGCGCATGTTTCGTTGTTGGCATAAGTCCCACTGCCAATGATCGCAGAGTCGCCAACACGGCCCGGATATTTTGCAGTTGTGCCCCCAGTAGAGGTCGCAGCGGCGAGATTACCTTCAACATCCATCGCCACGGCTCCAACCGTACCGAACTTCTTGTCGAGAGGATCACAAGCATCTCCATCCGGGACCACATCCTCAGATAGCTTCGGACTTCCGGAATCCCGGTTCCGAAGCATTGCACGCCAACGGAAATCGGTATGGAAGTAGTCATCACTGACTTCGGCGATTCTGCATTCGCGGGCGAAACGCTGGGCGCCTTCAGCAGTTAGCAAAACATGCTCGTTTTTATCGAGTAACTTGCGGGCAAGACTTATCGGATTTTTGATACGACGCACCATTGAAACAGCACCTGCACGCAGGGTGGCTCCTTCCATAATCGAGGCATCCATTTCGTTAATGCCATCGAAAGTAAAGTTGGACCCACGCCCGGCGTTAAACAGAGGACAATTTTCGAGTTCTTTGACCGCAGCTTCAACTGCGTCCAGGCTGGTTCCGCCTCTCTTTAGAATCTCCTCTCCGACATTAAGTGCATGGCTCAGTCCCGAGCGAAATGAGTTTTCAATTTCAGGAGTCATAGCGTCACGACTCAATGCGCCCGCTCCGCCATGGATAACAAGTGTATACATAAATATCAGCTTCCAGGTTGGGTTTCATCTTCACGGATCTTCGGCGCGATACCGATGCCCGTATATCCATAAATAATTGCGAAAATAAATCCAGTGTAGCAAAGTATCGCCCATGGGGCATAGCTGATCACTGGCACATTCAAAGTGGCAGCCATGAAGACACCTGCGATACTCCAGGGAATCAAAGGAACAATCACTGTACCGCTATCCTCTGTAGTTCTGGAGAGGTTTTTCGCTGCCAATTTGTGCTTCTTAAATGCCGGAGCAAAAAGTTCACCGGGAATGAGAATGGAGAGAAATGAGCTACCGGTCATCACGGCGGTTGTAATAGATGCAGTTACAGCAGTAAGTACAAGTCGACCGGTTGTATTCGCGAATTGAGTCAGCGCCTGCAGAATAACAGCCAGCATACCCGTGTGCTGAATAACACCCCCGAACGCAAAGGCACAGAAAGCGATCAACTTCACGTTCATCATAGACAGCATGCCGCCGCGCTGGAGCAGCAAATCAACCATCTCGCTACCAGTGATCCCATGATAGCCTAGGACCATGACATTCATTGCTTCCTTAAAAACCGTACCCTGATAGACCATTGCCAGTATTGATGCGACCAGAGAGGCAAGTAGCATACCCGGGATAACCGGTTTGCGCATAATCGCCAGTGTGAGTGTAATGACAGGCGGAAGAATCAGCAACGGATGAAAGGTGAAATTGGCAACAATTGTCTCCTGCATTTCGATGGCCGCCGGAACGATGCTACTCCCGTCGGAATGGCGGGTGAAGCCCAAGTAGAAGTATACAATCAAGCCCAATAACATTGCAGGCGTTGTGGTCCACAGGGTATGGCGGATATGGTCGTAGAGGTTGCCCTGCACTGCTATAGGAGCCAGATTGGTCGTGTCCGAGAATGGCGACAATTTATCCCCAAAATAGGCTCCGGCCACAATGGCTCCGGCTGCCTGTCCCAACGGGATTCCGAGGCCCTCGGCAATTCCAACAAACGCGACTCCAATCGTTCCAACCGTTCCGTATGAAGTTCCTGTAACCAATGAAACCACTGCGGATACCAGACAGGCTGTTACCAGAAAGTACTTGGGAGAAATAATTTCCAACCCATAGTAGATCAGCATCGGGATAGTGCCGGAGGCGATCCACGAGCCGATGAGGGCTCCGACAACGATAACGATCAACATTGCCGGCATGCCCTTCATCATGCTCGTTATTATACCTTCCTCCAAATCCTTATAGCGATAGCCCATACGCCAGGCAAGGGCACTGGCAACTGCAGTCGCAGCCAGAAGCAGTATCTCGGCCCTTATCCCGAGCACTCCATAACCAACGCCAAGGAACAGAGCTATGGCGAATAATGGAATTAATGATTCTAAGAGTGTTGGTGTACGGAAAGACATGTTCTTTCGGGCTGAGCAAATTCAGGGTTAATATCAGAAGTCGGCACGTAGGGCAGTGTGCCAGTAACGTCCGCGATTGCTGTGGTAGCGCCAGGTGTAACCACGACCTCCGGTTGTCAACGGTGGATCCACATCGAAGATGTTGCGCACACCTACACGGAGGCGATAGCGGGGAAAGCGCTCACCAATGCTGAAACGATAATCAACGTGAAAATCTGTTCTCGTGGTATGGGAGACTTTCCAAAATTCGCCGGTTTCCGAATGAGTGGCATTGGTATCATAGAAGTGGTCCATATAGCGGTGAGCAAGGCGGGCTCCCCATGGTCCATTGCGCCAGGCAATGGATCCATCCACACGATAGCGGGGAAAGCCATCCCTACGGATCTTGTCAGGAACAATGCCACCAATATTGGAAACATCCCGGCCAGCCGGAGCCAATACGTCTTCCACGTAGACCAGCAGTTCATCCAAGTCGCTTCGGTTTTCTTCGTATTTCAGGTAATAGCTCGCATTAAATCGAAGAGTAAAGCGGCCCAATGCCTGCCATGGAATGATGTAGTTGGCTGCGAAATCAAGTCCCTGAGCTGTCCGGCTATCAATATTCAGAGCAGGGTCATAAACGTAGAGGATTTCCCCGGCCGGGCGTTTTCCCTGGGCCTCGTAAATGGTAACCTGAGACGGCGTCGGCTCTGTGCGGACCACATTCGGATTGTGCATATCCGGCGTCGTATCCCGCAAATACGAATCAAGTGCGATTGCCTCGGCCACGCCAAAACGGGAGATCACGTCCTTCTGTTCGATAAACCAACCGTCGAGGGAAAGCGTCAATCCTTCAATCCAGGGAGGAGACACAACCAGACCAATCGAGAATGTATCCGTTTCTTCGGGAGTTAGGTCCACATTCCCACCCGAAATCGTTTGCCGGTATGAGAATCCGCGATCCCGATCACTGACCTCATTGGCCGGCAAATACATAGTTCGGTAAAAGTCTTCCCGACCCTGGCTGAGCCGTTCGGTCTCGCCTTCATAGAGTTGCGCCAGATTGGGAGCCCGAAAACCCTGAGAATAGCTGGCACGAATGAATGCCGAGGGGATGGGATACCATGACATGGCGATCTTCGGTTTCGTCGCACTGCCGAAGTCGCTGTAACTCTCATGTCTCACTGCGAGCTGCATTTCCAAGCGATGCAGTCCGGGCCGTGCATTGCGACGGCTGAAGAGCGGCACTTGCATTTCACTGAATGCGGAAATCACATCGCGATCCGCTGATGTGTTTTCGGTCGCACTAACTCCTACGACATCACTTGAATCCGATTGGTAGTTTGTAGGAATCGCACCGGTTGGGATTTCAGGAAACCGGGCCTCCATACTTTGAGGATCGAAGATAATGGTTCCGTTAATACGATCATCACGGATATCAGCATAGCTTTCGTAACGGTATTCGGCACCTGCAGCGAAGCCAACAGGGCCACCGGCAAGTTCGAACAGATTGAAGGTGGACGCTCTAACATCGACGAGTCCCAATTCGGTCTCCCCTATGCGAGTAACTTCAATACGGGAACGGTCCAGAACCTCTTGTGGGTTGGCGAATGGACCATTAAATGGATTGTAGGCGTCAGGCGTGTCGAGTGAAAGGTCGCGAAGGAAGAGTGTTTTGCTGACACGATTCAACTCAGTATCCGTGGTGCGGGAATCATTCCAGACCGCGCCCGATTCCCAGGACCAGTTTTGAACCTGTCCGCGGAAGCCAGCAACGAGACGGTTTGAACGGCTTTCAACCTCTACGATACGCGGACCAAAGTCGACTGGACGATAGCGGCGAATAAGCAAGTCGATACCTTCTTCGGGCAAAGCCGTTCCCCCGATCGTGAGTTCCCCGGGGAGACGGTTGGGCGTATTTACAGAACCCAGCGGATTCCAGTAATTCGTCTTCGGAACAATCATGAATGCCAGGCCTTCATCCATCGGAATCGGGGCCCTGTTTGTCATTGAACTCGCGCGGTAGTGGCCCAACTCCATGAAGAAGCTGAGGTTATTCGTAAGGTGATGGTTCAGGGTCCCATATAAATTGTAGCGTCGGGACTGTGGTGTTAACCAGATATCGGGCCCCTGATCGTAGCGCAGACTCTCCGGATTCAGGTTACCATCAGCAACCACATTGGCAGGGTTCTGCGGCGAAGTAATTCCTCCTTCCAGCAGTCCGTCTGGTCGGATATGAAACCTTCCGTCCGCAGTCGTAACG
>JBJHBN010000276.1:0-4467 GCA_050485505.1 Opitutales bacterium
CCATTGAGGCGCGTGAGCCGGGCTATCATCCTACCTTTTTTGAGTTCATGACCTCAATGGCCTTGCTGCGTTTTGAGGAGGCCGCAGTGGATGTAGCCATGCTAGAAACCGGCTTGGGCGGACGTCTGGATGCAACCAATGTGGTGGATCCGGCTGTTTCAATCATTACGTCGATCAGCCTCGACCATATCGATATTCTGGGCGATACAATTGAGGCCATTGCCGCCGAAAAAGCGGGAATCATCAAAGCAGGCAAACCGGTGGTGATTGGGCATTTACCGCCGGCGGCCGAGGAAGTGATCCGCCGGATTGCGGCGGAGCGGGGGAGTGCGGTTTATTCCATCCATGAGCGCTTTGGCCCGGATTTGGATGCCATGCCCGAAACGGCTCTGCCGGGAGACTACCAGCGTTTCAATGCAGCTGCGGCAAGCTTGGCTGCCGAAGTCCTCAGGAAAAGCCTGCCGGTTTCCAGTACCCAAATCCGCGAAGCTTTGCTTGACGTCAATTGGTCCGGGCGCTGGGAAACCCATGCCGTTGGGCCCAAACAGCTGATACTTGACGCATCTCACAATCCCGAGGGGGCTGTTTTTTTGGAAGCAAACCTCAAACGCCTGATCGAGCAAACGGGCGTGCGGCCGGTAATTCTGGCCGGGACTCTCGGCAATCACCGCGCTCAATCACTGATGCCGATTGTCGCCCGCTATGCGCGTGAGATCTATTTGCTGCGGCCTAATCAGCCGCGGGCTTGTTCCGAGGAGGAATTACTGGCCTGGATTCCTCCTGAATTTGAAGGCCGCATTCTCAAGGCAAAAGTACGGGAACTGTTCCCTGCGCCCGGGGAGTGCGTAATCGGCGAGGCCGGAGAAACGCTGGTCGCCACTGGTTCTATTTATCTTATTGGAGAAATTATGGAGGCCCTTTATCATCAAGTACCGGTAGGAGAGGAGAGCTTGCAGGATTGAATAGATTTAAGTTCTGCACTATTGGTATCATTTTAGCTTTAGTTGACGAATCATGGATGAGTGGACGCATATGACGTTGTTGGGGGTGGAGCTGTGGCGCTTCGGTGGCTTGGCTTTTGCAATTATGCTCGGTTGGCTGGTGGCCAAGGTGGGTTCCTATTTTCTTGCCAAGGCTGGCAATCACCTGACCGCAAAGGGGCGTGAGCTGCTGGGGACATCGGTCACCGCTCTAGCGCGTTCACTGGTGCTCCCTGGCATCGTTGTAGGTATCCGGATTGGCTTATTGTTTATTCAGATGCCGCCCCGTGTTCGGGCTCTGGCAGACGAAGGCACCGCAATCCTGGCGACGATTGCCATTGCGGTTGTACTCTTTCGTATGGTTGATGTGCCGTCGAAGGTGTATCGTCGCTGGTCTGCCAAACAGCAGTCCAAGCTCACGGATATGCTGGCCCCGATCATGGAATCCAGCCTGCGGATTGCCATCGTTATTCTGGCCATCGTTCAGATCGCGCAGATTCTCAGTGACCGGCCTATCTCATCCGTGCTCGCGGGTCTCGGCATCGGAGGTCTGGCGCTTGCCCTGGCCGCTCAGGACTCGATTAAACACCTTTTCGGATCTGTGGTGATTTTTGCCGACCGGCCTTTTGAGGTGGGGGATCGGATCAATGTGGATGGAATCGATGGCTTTATCGAGACTGTCGGGTTTAGATCCACCAAGGTTCGAAATCTGGAGGGACATCTGATCACAATTCCCAATGGTGATCTGGCAAATAAGAGCATCACCAACATTTCCAAACGCCCTTACATCCGTCGTTTGCTGAACATCACGATCACTTACGATACCCCTCCGGAGAAAGTGGATAGGGCTTTGGAGATTATCCGGGAACAGCTGGACAACCACGAAGGCTTTGATGAAAAGTTTCCGCCGCGGATTTTCTTTAATGACTTCAATGCCGATTCGCTGAACCTGATCGTTATCTACTGGTACCACCCGCCGGTATTTGTGGATTATCTGGCTTTTTCGGAACGCTTTAACAAAGCGATCCTCACTCGCTTTAACGAAGAAGGTATTGATTTTGCATTCCCTTCGCAGACCCTCTATCTGGCGGGCGACAAAAAGAGGCCAATTCAGTCGGCTTCGCCCATCCAGGATCTCAAGGAGTTGCCGCCTGAATTGGGTGACGAAATTCACTGAGCGGCGCGATAATGAACGAGACGGGTATTCTGTAATGAGCAAGACACTGATCCTGGATGCCTGTAACCTGCTTCACTGCCAGCCCGATTACCGTGAGTTGATGGAGCAAAATTTCGACTCGGCTCTGGATCTTCTGACCCAGGAGGCGCGGGTCTTTCACGATCTCGATGGTGTATCGGTCTCACTGGTCGTCGATGGCAAGGGTGAGACAATCGACTGGCATCATCCGACCAGCGAACCCCATCTTTCCTGGGCCTTTGCGCCTCATGGGATCACTGCAGACACCGTCATCGAGCGCTGGGTCTCCCGCTGGCCAAATCCTGCCGAGCTCACCGTCGTCACCGGTGACCGCGCATTGGCTCAAACCGTCGAATCCCACGGAGCCCAAACCTGGTCCCCGGGCCAATTCCTCGACGAAGTCAACGCCGCCCGTCGGCGCCTTTCGCAAAAGACCCGGACGCTGCATAAAAAAGCCTCTCCGATTACTGACGATTGGAAATCCGGCCTGCCAAAGTTGTAGAGTGCAACCACACGGTAGGGCGGCCTCGCCGAGGGCGCCGCGATCGATTTAGAAACCTTCGACTTTGGGTAGGTGGACGAGGGCGGCCTCCCTATCGGAATTCATACTTGAATCCGTTTTAACCTCAGTGCGTTTCCGAGAACGCAGACGCTGGATGCGGCCATGGCACCGGCGGCGAATACCGGGGATAGTAAAATTCCAAATGCCGGATACAGTGCACCGGCGGCGACCGGAATCAACAAGGTGTTGTAGGCAAATGCCCAGAATAGATTCTGGCGGATGTTGCGCAGGGTGGCTTTGGACAGGGCGATAGCTGCGCTGACCTTGCCAAGGTCGTCGGACATGAGCACAACTTCGGCGGACTCTATTGCGATATCGGTGCCGCTGCCAATGGCTATTCCTATGTCGGCCTGGGCGAGGGCAGGGGCGTCGTTGATGCCGTCGCCGACAAAGGCTACCTTGCTATTGCCCTCTTGCAGTTGCTTGACCGCAGCGACCTTCCCATCGGGTTTTACGTTGGTAATCACTTTGTCAATGCCCAGCTCAGAGGCAATGGCATTGGCTGTGCGCTCATTGTCTCCGGTAATCATTACAACTTTGAGGCCCTCCTCATGGAAACGCTTAATGGCGTCGGCTGTGCTGTCTTTGACAGGATCCGACACCGCCAGCAAAGCACGGCATTTGCCGTCGATCGCCACAAAGAGCAGGGACTTTCCAGAGTCGGCATGGCGTTCAGCGTAACTGTCGAATGCCTCGGTGGAAACAGACTGCTCCTGCATCAAGGCAGCCGAACCGACTTCAATGGTCTTGTCTTGAACTCTTGCACGGATACCGAGTCCGGTCAGGCTCTCGAATTCCGTAACTTCATCCAGCTTCAACCCGTGCTCCTCGGCGGCACTGACAATCGCGCGTGCAATTGGGTGTTCTGACGACTGTTCTACCGATGCGATCGCCTGTAGGAGTTTGTCCTTATCCTCGTCATCACTGTATTCGAAATCGGTCAAGCGAGGTTGCCCCAGGGTAAGCGTGCCGGTTTTGTCCAAAGCGATGACTTCGGCATCGCGTAGCTTCTGCAAGGCATCGCCGCGTCGAAACAGGATGCCGCTTTCCGCAGCCTTACCGGTGCCGACCATTATCGAAGTGGGAGTGGCCAAGCCCATCGCACAGGGGCAGGCAATGATCAATACGGCAACCGCATTGACCAGTGCAAAAGTCAGCGCAGGCTCCGGCCCAAACCAAATCCAGACACCGAATGTAACCAGCGCGGCAGCAATCACTGCCGGAACAAAATAGGCTGTAACACGATCAACCAATGCCTGTATCGGAAGCTTGGACCCCTGGGCCTCCTCCACCATGCGAATGATCTGTGCAAGCACGGTATCTCCACCGATCCTGGTGGCCAGGAAGGTGAAGCTGCCGGATTGATTCACCGTTCCACCCACCACTTCGTCGTCGGGGCCCTTTTCGACCGGGATGGGCTCCCCACTGATCATGGATTCATCGACAAATGATTGGCCGTCAATGACCTTCCCATCTACCGGAACCCTCTCTCCAGGGCGCACGCGAATGCGGTCATTCAACTGAACCTCGCTGATGTCGATTTCGAATTCCTTGCCGTCCCGCAATACCCGCGCCTTTTTGGCCTGGAGACTCAGCAGCTTGCGGATTGCGCTGCTGGTACGACCCCGGGCAATGGCTTCGAGGTAGCGACCCAGAAGGATCAGGGTGATTATCACAGCCGAGGCTTCAAAATACACATTCGCAGTCCCCTCGGGCAGTATCCCCGCAGC
>JBJHBN010000277.1:0-4463 GCA_050485505.1 Opitutales bacterium
GGATGAGCGCCTGGAACAGTTGATGCGGGCGCTCAAGCTGGTGTATGCCAGTTCGCTGAGTCCGGATGCCTTGTCCTATCGCAAACGCCGGAATCTGGAAGGCAGCGAGGAATTGATGGGGGTCTTGATTCAGCGGGTGGCGGGCAACCAGTATCGCAACTACTTTTTCCCAATGCTGGCAGGAGTGGCCTTCTCCCGCAACCTTTATGCCTGGAATGACCGCATCGACCCGAATCAGGGTATGGTTCGACTGGTCTTTGGCATGGGCACCAGAGCAGTTGATCGGGTGGGTGGCGATTATCCTCGGCTGATAGCGGTCAGCCATCCGCATCTGCGCCCGGAAGTAGGTGTGGAGGCTGCGAAGTATTCACAGCACGACATCGACGTCATCAACCTTGAGGACAACACCTTTCAAACCCTGCCGGTGTGGGATGTTCTTGAGGACGTTCCTTACCCTGGCCTGCATCTGCTGGTGTCCTCATGGGATGAGGAGCACATGAAAGATCCCTACACCCGGTTTCTGGATCCGGATGCGCACTATGTCCTGACCTTCAACAACCTGCTGCGACAAACCCCTTTGATTCGTGTGCTACGGGAGGCTCTGGCCATTCTGGAGCGACATTATCAGAATCCGGTGGATATTGAGTTCACGGCTTCGGTGGTGGGCGGTCGTCTGCGTTTCAACCTGTTGCAGTGCCGTCCAATGTGGACTCATGACCGTTTGGAGAATATCCGTCTGCCACAGAATCTGGCCCCCGAACACGTGCTGTTCCGCGCCAATCGGGTTATAACGGGCGGTACATTCGAGGACGTGCGTTTTATCATCTACGTCGATCCAGCCGCTTACGGTGCGATCGATTATCCACCGGACCGGAAGACTCTTGGCCGCCTCGTGGGGCGGATCAATAGTCATCCTGACATTGCCCCTTACCATTACATCCTCATGGGGCCGGGCCGCTGGGGTAGCAGCAATCCAGAGCTGGGAGTGAACGTGAGCTACGCCGATATCGATAATACCAATGTGCTTGTGGAGATGTCTTTCCCTGAGAGCGGACATGCTCCCGAGGTTTCTTATGGTACCCATTTCTTCCAGGACCTGGTAGAGGAACAGATCATCTTTCTTCCGGTTTTTCCCGAGCGCCCCGAGTGTCAGTTTGCGAAGGATTTCTTCAACAGTGCCCCAAATCACCTGGAACACTACCTGCCCGAATACAATACCCTCGAAAAATACCTCAAACTGATCGACCTCCACCGCATCGACCTCCAGGCCCGGCTGGTGGCCGACCCACAGAATCAGGAAGCGGTCTGTTACCTTACGAATCCAGCCAGTCAAGAGTAGGGCTGGTTCGCCGAAGCGGCCGTGCACCCTATGGATCACACAACCAGGCTACCACCTCGTTGGAGCCCAGCCTTTAGGCTGAACTGCGGTGTATGAGCGTCTGGTGAACCGCGCCGGCAGAAGTAGTTAATCCCTGCAATGCCCTTCGCCTCTACACCAGAATCCGTTTCAGCGGTTGTGGGTCAAACACCTTGGTATCGGGCAGTCGTTGGCTCAGTTGTTCGCGAAACCAATCGCGGGCCGGTTGGTCGCCATGGGTTAGGACGATCGCGCGGGGATCGAGTTCACAGGCAAAGTCCAGTAGGTCTTCACGGTTGGCATGCGAGCTGAGGTCAAACTTGTCGATGTGGGCTTTGACCGGCTCGATACGGTCGATGGTCTCGAAAAGATAGCGTTCGCCCTGACGGGTTTGCAGCAGCTCGCCTCCCGGTGTATCGGGGTCGCAGTAACCGACAAAGCAGATCGCATTGCGGTGGTTGCCGAGCAGGGATGCTGCCGTGTTGTAGGAAGGCGTGTGGGCAACCATCATGCCGCTGCTAACCAGGTAGATTGCAGGGCCTTCGGAGCCGGCCTTGTGGGACTCAGGCAGGCGTTGGGCGCCGAGGTCTTTGAGAACGCGGCGCCGGAAGTGCAGGTTCCCGCCACCGCGGGAAATCTGGTCGAAGTAGTCAACCAAGTCCAGCCCTAGACCGCTGACATAGAGCGGGACATTCGGGAAGGCCCGGTTTTCCTTTGCCAGGTGAAATATTGCCAGCAACTCCTGCATGCGACCTAGGGCAAAGGCCGGGATAAGCACACTGCCGCCGTGGCTGACAGTGTTGCGGATGGTTTCCAGCAGGCGCTCTATCTCGCTCTCGCGGGAACTTCCGCTCGGACGTTCTGTGGCGCCACGGGTGGTCTCCATGATCAATGTATCCACTTTCTCACGCGGAAAACGAGCGGCCGAGAGAATGCATTGATCTTCGAACAAGACATCGCTGGTGTGGAATATCTTGCGGTGGCGATATTCAAACATCACTCCACAGGTTCCAGGGATGTGTCCTGCTTCGAACAGCGTCAGCGTCATCTGCTCACCTTTGTCGCTGCTGTAAAAGCGCGGTTGGCGTGGGTGCAGCGGAACGGCCTGGCCACGTGTGGCCTCGACTTCGCGGCGACTGAATAGCGGCGTTCCGAGTTCGCTGCGCTGCCGGCGCATGATGGAGACGGAATTCTGCAGCATGCGCGGGAACAGTAAATGGCTTGCCGGACTCATGACAACCGGTGTGGCCGGATGGTCCTTGGCCAGCAGAGGAATAGCTCCCAGGTGATCGAGGTGACAGTGCGTTAGAACGATCAGGTCCAGCGGATCGCGCAGCGTCGCCTGCCAGTTCGGCAGCGCCTCGCGGCCTTTTAGCTTGGGATGAATGCCCGCATCTACAACGATGCGGAAAGGGCCAATTTGAAGGTAGAGTGCATTGGCTCCGATGCCGCCGCTGGGATTCAGGTCAATCAGTTCCAAATAGTTATCCTCCGGCGACAATGCGAACAATCTCCAGGCGGTCGCCTTCCTGCAGATGAATGGTTTTGGCTTCCGCACGGGTCAGTGCCTGGCCGTTGTGTTCGACTACCACTTTTTCGAGCGTCAGGCCCACCGACTCGACAAAAGTCGGCAGGGGTGTCGATGCTTCGATGCTATGGCTTTCGCCGTTGGCGATAATTTGAATCATGGATGGAGGCAATTGAAGGTCATGCGACGCCTTGGGCCGCTGTCACCAGAGATTGATCAAAGTCCTTCCAGACCGGTTCATAGCCCTTGGAGCGAATCATATCGGCGATCACTTTTGGTGAGCGTTCATCAGCGATGTGGAACTGTTCGCCCTCCTGCGAGTCTTTGGTCTGAACCCACTGGCTTTCGTCGAAGCTGCTGTATCCGCCCGGTTCGGTGGATGCGCCTGCACTCATATGAGTAACGCCCAGCTGCACCATGTTGTTGCGCAGGGTCGGGTGTTCACGGGTAGACAGAACAACGCCTGCGTGCGGCAGCAAAAGCCGCAGCGCGGCGATTGTTTGCACCAGCTGGGTATCGGACATTTGATACTTCAGGTCCGGTTGAAAACCACCGGCGGCAGGGCGCATGCGCGGAACGGAGATCGACAGCTGCGCCTTCCAGCAGTGAGTGTGGAGGTGGCGTGCATGGGCTGCCACGGCCAGCGCCTCAAAGCGCCAGTCGTGGAGGCCGAACAGGGCGCCGATTCCCAGTCGGCGGAAACCCGCCTGATAGGCGCGCTCCGGGGTATCCATGCGCCATTTAAAGTGTTTTTTGGGTCCGGCAGTGTGCAGCTCCTTATAGGTTTCAGGGTGATAGGTTTCCTGATAGACGATCAAGCTTTCACAGCCCGCCTGGACCAATGGTTTGTAGGGCTCGGTTTCCAGCGGCCCCAGCTCGAGCGCCAGGCTCGGCATGATGGGCAGGCAGCGTTGAATCACCTCTTCGACATACCCATTTGATACATATTTCGGATGCTCGCCGGCCACAATCAGCAGTGAGCGGAATCCCTGACGGGCCAACTTTTGGGTTTCCTCAACCACTTGTTCGACCGGAATGGTGATGCGTGGGATCGGGTTGTTGCGCGAGAATCCGCAGTATTTGCAGATGTTGATGCACTCGTTGGACAGGTAGAGCGGAGCAAACAGGCGGATCGTCTTGCCGAAATTGCGCTGAGTGACCCGTTGGGCCATCTGAGCCATCATTTCGAGGCGTTGAGTGGCAACCGGCGAGAGCAGCCAGGCGAACTCCTCCAGAGACCGTGGTCCCTGACGTCGGAGAACCGCATCCACTTGCTCGATCGTCGCTTTGCGGCTGATTTCGTTCAGTTGGTGCAGTGTTTCAGCTGAAAAATGGTCGGAAAACATGGAAAGTCTTTGGGTCGCTCAGGATTTCGAATCTAGGAAGGCCGTCAGCGGACTCGTGGCTACAGCCCGGTTTTCGGCATGGCCAAGACCAATTTCGTAGGCACAGCGGCCCGCAGCCACAGCGGCCGCAAAGACCTTTGCCATGGCAGACGGGGCGGAGGCAATGGCAATCGCCGTGTTGACGAGGACCGCGTCCGCCCCCAGCTCCATCGCCTGTGCGGCGTGGCTGGGT
>JBJHBN010000278.1:0-4457 GCA_050485505.1 Opitutales bacterium
CCTAAATAGTGCCTGGCACCATTTCGGGAGGAGGAAAGGAGTGCCTGGCACCAAGGCTTGGTGAGAAGTGGATGACCTGGGTAAGCTTTCTGAATTTTAGGGGGATTTTTTTGGATCGGTCCATTTGCCGTGTTCGCGGATCAGGTTGATCAGGGCGTCTACGGCTTCGGTGGCGGGGATGTGGTAGCGGACGCATTGCTTGCCGACGTAGAGGTTCACTTTGCCTGGGGAGCCGCCGACGTAGCCGAAGTCTGCGTCGGCCATTTCTCCGGGGCCGTTGACAATGCAGCCCATGACGGCAATTGTGACGCCTTTGAGGTGGCCGGTGGCGGCGCGGATGCGCTGGGTGGTGCTTTGGAGGTCAAAGAGGGTCCGGCCACAGCTGGGACAGGCGACGTACTCCGTTTTGGTGCTGCGGCTGCGAGTGCCTTGGAGCAGATTGTAGGCGAGGTTGGTGGCTAGGACCGGGTCTTCGACGGTTTCGATGCTGATTAGATCGCCAAGGCCATCGCACAGCAGGGGACCAGAGAGACAGCTTGATTCCAGAAGGCGATCACTGAAGCCTTGGTGCTCTGGAGCAATTTCAAGAGGAGCGGTGTTGCGAATCCAGATAGGGTGCCTGGATCCCCATGCGGACAGGACTTCAGCGAGTTGACGGTAGGTGCCCAAGGCATGACTGGAGACTGTCCGGGCTGTACAGCTGAAGATAGTTTTAGCAGGGAAATTGAATTCTACTGCCGAAGCCAAAAACTCAGGAAGAATATCCAGGCAAGGATTCAATTCACTATCATTGCATTCCTGTAAGAATTGCTGCCAGTTTTGGAGGGACTCTATGTCGTGGAACTTGCGAACAATAAAGTCACCGGGCTGAACAAGGTCCGAAATGCCAGCGATCGATTCCGTTTCCCATAGGATGAAATCAGTTTCTTTTCGGGCTGCTTTGAGTATCCTTGAGACCTGTTCCGAAGCAGTAACTTCGAGTGGAGGTATCAGGAGTCCTTCAATGCGCGCGTCTCGCAAACGGGCTTGCCATTGGCCAATTTGACTGGGCTCGAAGGCTGGGGTTGAAAAGGCCTGTTTGGGCATGCATGTAATGACTCTTGGTGGATCAAGGGGAGCAATAATGCAGCGTTTCCCCAACTGCAAAGTATCCACCTTTCGCTTTTCGAACTGGTAAGGATGGATCGGGTCCGGTTCGGTGCGTGCGACTTCCTTTACCCAAAGGGATTCCGCCTTGCGCGCCAGCGCAAGGGCAACCGGGATTTCGGCTACAGGGTCCTCTGTGAGGGAAACACGGATCGTGTCGCCCAAGCCATCGTAAAGCAGGCCACCGATTCCGACTGCACTTTTGATTCGCGCATCGTCTCCGTCTCCCGCTTCCGTCACCCCCAGATGGAGTGGATAAGGCATGCCCTCCGCATCCATGCGTGCGGCCATCAAGCGGTAGGCCTGAATCATGACTTTCGGATTACTGGCCTTCATAGAGACAATGATATTCCGGAAATTGTGGGATTCGCAGATCCGGATGAATTCCAGCGCACTCTCAACCATTCCTTGCGGCGTGTCGCCGTAGCGGTTCATGATTCGGTCTGAAAGGCTTCCGTGGTTTGTTCCTATACGCATAGCACGGCCAAGGTCCCTGCAGCGTAGAACGATGGGGGAAAAGGCCTCGTGCAGACGATCCAACTCGCTTTGATATTCATCGTTGGAATACTCCTGAATGGCGAATTTTTTCTTGTCTGCATAATTGCCAGGATTGATTCGGACTTTCTCAACGTGTTTGGCAGCTTCCATCGCCGCCTGTGGGAGGAAGTGGATGTCCGCGACCAGCGGTATCTCTGCAAATCCGGCTGCGGAGAAGGCTTTACGGATGAGGCCCAGTGCTTCGGCAGCCTTTACGTTTTGAGCGGTGATCCGTATAATTTGACAGCCGGCTTCTGCCAATGCGATGCACTGGTCTACCGTGGCTTTAACATCCTGGGTCGGGGTGGTGGTCATTGACTGCACCACGATAGGATGGGACCCGCCGACCGGAACACTGCCGACATTGACTACGCGACTGGCGCGGCGCTGTGTCTGGAAACGGGAATGGCAGTAGGGCAGACGTGCAGATTGAATTGCCGACATGATTGCAGGGGTTGAAGTTATTCTTCGCCCGAGTCAGCGTTGTCGCGACTGAATTCCAAAGGCACGCGTTGCTGCTCCGCCCGTTCCGCTTCGATTATGGCTGTTTCACTGCGTTGAACTCGTCCGACGTCGAAAAAAGTGACATAGATGAACAGTGCGAGAAAAAGTAGCATGAAGATTCCCTGGGCAGAGGCGATCAGGTTGGTTGGCACTGGTTTGCGGCGTAGTTTCTCAATCGTTGCGATGACCATGTGGCCACCATCCAGAACCGGAATTGGCAGTAGGTTGAGGATGGCCAGATTGATGTTGATCAGCAAGACGATTGCTAGCACGTCTCGAATTCCAATCTGGGAGAATACGTAAATGGTGTAGCCGATTCCAACCGGACCGCTGAGGTTGCTGATGCCGACGTCTGTACGGGGATTGATCAGTGCTGCCAGGATTCGTGTGGTCAGGGTAAACGCGTCGTTAATCTGCTGGAAGGGGCCGATGTGCTGTAGTTCGCGCACAGGCTGCCACATTACACCGATCATTGGGCGAGTGTCGCCGGCCAAATTGTAGACCACTTCCTCGGCGGCTATGTGAGTGGTCAAAGTCTCTTCACCCCTTTTTACGGTTATTTCGAACCGGTCTTCCGGCCTTTCCTGCACAATGCGGGCAAAGCTACCGGTGTGGTAGACAGGGGTTCCATCCACATGGGTGATAATGTCTCCACTTTTCAAGCCGGCTGCTTCTGCCGGGGAATTCTCAAAGGTACCTCCAACCAGCAAAGTGTTTGCGGGGACGAGACCCACTCTGCGAATGCGTTCATGCTCGTCTAGCAATGGATAAAGCGTAAACGACTTTTGTTCTCCGTCACGCTCAACGACAATCTCGGTGAGCGGACTGCCATGTTCACTGCGACCGCTTCCGGTTGTCACAGCGTAGAGAACGTCTTCCCACTTTTGGATGCTGCGGCCATCAATTTCTATAATCTGGTCGCCGGGAACAATACCGGCCCTGTAGGCTGGCCCCTGACGCACCGAGCCGCTATTGTCGCGCATGTTCTCAACTACCATGCCGACCGTGCGGGTTTCCTGAGATTCATCCACATTGGTGCCAATACTCCACAGGACAGTTCCGATTACCAAAGCGAACAAAACATTGAAGACCGCACCTGCCACGGACACGATCATTTTATCAGAGTAACTCAACGGAGGTAACGGGCGGCCATCGCTGTCTCCCTCCACCTGACTTAGATTTCCAATTTGGGGCAAGGCGACGTAGCCGCCCAAGGGGATCAGAGAGACTCGCCAATCAACACCTTGGCGGTCGGTCCAGCCAAACAGCCTTGGGCCAAAGCCGATTGAGAATCGCTCGATTTTGAGTCCCCGCCAACGCGCTGCGAGGTAGTGGCCGAGTTCGTGGATAAAAATGGACGCACCGAAAAAGAGTACCACCAGGAATAGAGCCCAGGGGTTTTTCAGAATATTAATTAGAATGTCAGTTGTCATGCGTCAGTAAATTGCTTGGAAATTTCTCTGCAATGAATGCAGCGGCCTGTGTGCGGCAGGTTTTGTCCGCTGCAAGGATGTCTTCGAGACGGTTTGCCGTCCATTCTTGGACCCCATTTGATAAACAGTGTTCGATCACTTGAGAGATCGCAAGGAAGGGTAGGCGTTTTTGCAAGAAGTGTTCAACCGCGATTTCGTTGGCTGCATTGAAGCGGGCTGGAGCGGTGCCGCCTTTTTGCAGTGCTTCTATCGCGAGCTGCAGGCAGGGGAAGCGTTTGTAGTCCGGTGGATTGAAATTCAAATCCAGCGCCTGATTGAAATCAATACCGGGTGCAGCGCTCGGCCGCCTTTGCGGGTAAAAGAGCGTGTGGCGGATCGCGTAGGTCATTGAGGGTGGGGACCATTGAGTCAGCAGTGAGCCGTCGATGCACTCTACCATGCTGTGGACAATGCTCTGTGGATGCACGACCACGTTGATGCGTTCCGGCGGCATATCGAACAGCCAGCGGGCTTCGATCATTTCCAGCCCCTTGTTGGCCATGCTGGCGGAGTCGACATTGATTTTTTGGCCCATGCTCCAATTCGGGTGCTTCATGGCATCGTCGACTGTTGCTTTTGCCATTTGATCCAGCGTCCAGTTGCGGAAGGGGCCACCTGACGCAGTCAGCACCAAGCGGCGAATATCGGATTTTCGGCACACGCCTTCGAGGCACTGAAAAATTGCGTTGTGTTCGCTGTCGATCGGCAGGATGCGGACACCGCTGTTACGGGCAGCTTGCATTACGAACTCACCAGCCATCACCAAAACTTCTTTGTTGGCCAAGGCGACATCCATAC
>JBJHBN010000279.1:0-4447 GCA_050485505.1 Opitutales bacterium
TACCTGGAAATTGCCGGAAGCACACCACGTGGCGAGTGCACGATTGCGCCTCGATGTAGGATCTGGCTGGATGGTTCCCCGGAGGGCTGTCGCCTCATCTACCCGCCAAGGCCCTGTGTTCGGCCTAAAGGCCGGGCTCCAACACCCTCCAGATCAGGCTGTTGGAGAACAGGCTTCAGCCTGAACGCAGGGCCTTGGCGGGTAGATGAGGCGACAGCCCTCCGGGGAACCATCCATCCAGATCCTACTTCGAGGCGCTTGTTGCGCACCCGCTACCATGGATTTAAGGAAATTTCCAGACACAGCCTAGATCCTCACCAGGAGCCGGACCGATGGATTGCCCCTGCCTTTTTTGCCCCATGCGCGGACGCATTCCCAGCGCTCGTCGCGAATTTCCAGCTCGGATGGCAGCTCAAGGATTACCTGGCCCCCTGCGGAGAGGCTTCGGTCCAGTTGATTGAGCAAGTCCGGAAGGATGGATGCGGCAATCCCGTAAGGCGGATCGGCAAAGATTAAATCGACCGGCGTGCCGACGGCGAAGCTCAGTGCGTCTCCGGTCTGTGCTTTAAACGCAGTTGTCGGTGCACCACAGCTTTTGAGCACCTTTTGCAGGTTCTGTTTGAGGAAGCGGACGGAGCCGGAATGTTTTTCCACAAAGGTTCCCAAGCTTGCGCCCCGACTGATGGCCTCGAGCCCGTAGGAGCCGGAACCGGCGAACAGATCGAGAAAAGAGGCCCCTTCAACCTTATCCGCCAAGCGCGAAAAGACCGCCTCACGCATGCGGTCGGTTGCCGGGCGCAAGGCATCTCCCCTGGGAACATCGAGCTGAATACCTCGAGCAGTGCCACCGGTGATGCGCATGACCTTATAGCTGGGCGATGGCCTTTGGAGGAGCAAGCAGAATTGTGGTGCCAGGCACCTTGTTTTTGGTGCCAGGCACCTCAATCGCAGGGTTCTTTACCTTATTCAGTTCCTGTTGCGAAATCGTAAATTCTGTGTTCTCTAAGACTTTTTGTCCGAAGATCCATGTACGGCTTTTGGCCGCAGGAAACGATTTAGCTAGAAATGTTACGACGCCTCAGCACGGGCTGGCTGCTCATCGCGCTGGCTGTATTCAGTATTGGCAGCACCCATGCGGGAGAGTGGAACGCATGGCCGTTGACCGTACGCATGCAGGCGGATGATGCCGGGCGTCCAATACAAACCGATTTTCTTGGACCGATTGGCAGTTTGCGGGAGTTTGACAGTCATGAAGTTTTTAGCATTCGTCCGCTTTACACCCGGTTTGAGGGCGAGCAGCGGGCGACCCAGTGGCACGTGCTCTATCCGCTGTTCAATTACTACGAGCACGAACGCGGGCATTTTTGGCATTCTTTCAATCTCATTCGTGGCGGTAGTTCCCGCGACGGGGATGTCCGTGACTTTGACTTGTTTCCCTTTGTCTTTTATCGCAACTCCACTGAACCCGACGACAGCTACCTCGCGGTGTGGCCGATTGGAGGAACCCTCAAGAATCGCCTGTTTCGCGACCGCATTGACTTTGCGGCCTGGCCCCTCTTCGTGCGCAGCCAGCGCGGGGATGAGGTCCGGCACCACACGCCCTACCCATTCATTCAGCGCCTCAGTGGACCTGAAAGCCGCGGATTTGCTCTCTGGCCAATCTATGGTCAATTCGAGCGCGATGACCATTATCGGCGGACTTGGCTGCTGTGGCCCTTTCTCTATCACTACGAGGATCGCCTGGATCAGGAGGTGCCGTATGTGCGCAGTGGGTTCTGGCCGATCTACACCCAGGAAACTGCGGAAGGGCTCGAAAGCGCAACCTTTGGCTGGCCGTTCTTTGGCTACACCCGCGAGTATGATCCCCGGCCGACATACTCGGAGGCCCGGCTGCTGTGGCCTTTCTGGATCCAGGGGCGCGGCGAGAAGCGCCATGTGAACCGTGTCCTGCCATTTTTCGCCCACGAGACTTCGCCTGGGTTTCAGAAGAACTGGTACCTTTGGCCCTTGTTGCGCGTTGAGAGTGAAGAGTTCGCCAACATGACCACCCGTACCGACAGCTTTCTCTTTTTTCTTTACCGTGGCAAAACCCATGAAATGGAGGAGCGCACCGCACGTTCGAATTCGCTCTGGCCCTTATACGGTTACTGGCATGACGGAGAGGCCAGCCGGCAGTTTCAGCTGATCGATCCCTTTACCGTATTTTTCTCCAGCAATGAGGTCGTCCGCGAGAACTGGAGTCCCTTATTTGCGGTCTATCGCTTTGACCGCCGTGGCGAGAGTCGGCGTCACAGCCTGTTGTGGAATTTACTGGTTTATCAATCCGATGAGGGAGAGATGGAACGCTTTCAACTCGGCCCGCTGTTTGATTACCGCAGCGCGGATGACGAGAGTCGTTGGCAGATTCTCGGAGGTTTATTTGGAATTCGAAAGACGGATGAAGGCCGAAGGTTGCGCCTTTTCTGGAATGACCTTTAACTGGGGAGTTTTATTATGAATCCATTCACTAAGGCATTGGACGGAATCGGCGCATGTGTGCTGCTGTTTGTCCAGACTGTGAGGTATCTGCCGTCGCTCCCGCGACAACGCAAAAGCCTGCTGGATCAATGCCTGTTCATGGGCTATGCGACCCTGCCCCTGGTGGTAATCCTGAGCTTTTTCATCGGCGGGGTCTTGGCGCTGCAGTTTGCCTATGCAACAGTAGATATCGGGCTCAAGGAGTTCATTGGCACCATTGTTGGTTTGTCGATGGTGCTGGAATTGGCTCCGGTGATGACGGCGGTCATGGTTTCCGGACGGATCGGCTCGGCGGTGACGGCTGAATTGGCGTCCATGAAGGTGTATTCGGAGGTGGATGCCCTGCGCACCATGAACATTTCTCCCGAGCGCTTTCTGGTTTTGCCAAGGGTAGTAGCGTTGATGCTGGTGATGCCGATACTGACCATATTTTCGATGGTTACGGGCTGGGTCGGAGGACAAGTGGTCAGCCAACTGGTCGACTGGATCGATCTGGCACCCACAGCCTACTACCAGTCGCTGACTTCCGCCATGACCCTTGGTGACATTGGCAAAGGTTTGATAAAGGGGCAGCTGTTTGCCCTTGGTATCATCCTGATCAGCTGCGTTACCGGATTGCGTGCCAGCGGAGGGCCTCGCGAAATCGGCGGAGCAGTGACCAAGGCAGTTGTGGTCTGCATTATTTATATTCTCGTTTCGGATTACTTTATCACTCACGCCCTGTTCTGATGCCTACAAAAACCAACAGATCCGTCGAAGCCGTTTCGATCAAAGTTGAGAACCTGCGCAAGAGCTACGGCAAGACCGAGGTGCTGCACGGCGTCAGTTTCGATGTTGAGCCCGGAAAGATATTTTCTCTCATGGGGCCGAGCGGCTCGGGGAAAAGTGTCATGCTCAGGCAATTGATTGCATTGGAGAAGCCGGATGAAGGCTCGGTGTTGATTGATGGCCTCGACGCCCAGGATCCGAAAACCCGCGACGCCATTCGCACGGCGCTGGTGTTTCAGTCGGGAGCATTGATGAACTCGATGACCGTCTACGACAATCTGGCCCTGTACCACCGCGAGCACCGCAGCCTTAGCGAAGGGGATATCAAGGCGAAGATTCAAAGCGTTACCGAGGCGCTCTCGATTGAGGCCGCTTTGGGTAAGATCCCGGCTGAATTGTCCGGGGGCATGCGCAAACGGGTGGCAGTCGCCCGTGCCATCATTATGGAGCCGCGGCTGATTTTATACGATGAGCCGACCTCCGAGTTGGACCCCATCCTCGCCGCAACCACCAGCGAACTGATTGCCACGGTCTGCAAGGAGACCGGCGCCACCAGCCTGGTGGTGACCCATGATCGGCAGCTGGCATTGGGCATCAGCAATCGGGTTGCATTGCTTTTGGGCGGCAATCTCGAGTTTATCGGCACGCCCGATGAAATGCGTGCGAGTGACGACGAGCGCGTGCAAGAATTTTTGAATCCAAAACTGGATCTCGAACATCCAAGATTTCGCAAAAAGGAGAATGCCTTATGAACCAAACACTGCAAACCGTTAAAGTGGGTCTGTTTTTTATTCTCGGCCTGTCCCTGATCTACGTGGTCTACACGGTGATCGGCGATGAGCAGCTGCGTCAGCGCAGCGGCTACACCGTGCATGCCGTTTTCGACGACGTGAAAAGCCTCAACCGCGGGGCCGATGTCCGCGTGGCCGGCGTGCGCATCGGAGAGGTGGAATCCACGGACTTGGTGCGCGGCAAAGGTCGGGTGGTGATTAGGATTCAACCGGACTACGAGATCCCAGCCGATTCCGTCGCTTCGGTGGCAATGGCTAGCCTGCTGGGGCAGAATTTCATTTCCCTGCGTTACGGGGAATCCGACACCTATCTCCGCGATGGCGACTCGATCACAACGCGGCCCAGTGCGGATATCAACGACGTGGTAGGC
>JBJHBN010000280.1:0-4437 GCA_050485505.1 Opitutales bacterium
GTGCTCTACCTGGACTGCGACGTCGTCGTGCAACGGTCTTTGGCTGAACTCTTTACGCTCGAAATGGGCGATCATCCAATCGCCGGCGCGGTCGACCTCGGTGCCGAACGCATGCTACGGAAGACCGGTCTGCCCGAGGGCAGCACCTACATCAACGCGGGTGTCATCCTCATCAATCTGGAAGCTTTCCGAGCGCAAGCCGCCGAAACGGCATTTCTCGACTACCTTCGCCAGAAGGGGGAACGCATCTTTCTCGCGGACCAGGAAATAATCAATGTGGTCTTCAACAGCCAAATCCTCGAACTGGATCCCCGCTGGAACACGCAAACAAGTAACTTCGTCAACCGCTCCAACTACCTCCCTGACCCCTGGATCATTCACTACGTCGGCCGACACAAACCCTGGGTAGAAGGATCCATCAACATCCACAAGGACGCCTACTGGCAAAGTCGCCAACTAACCCCATGGGGACTGCCAAAATACAGCGACCCGCGATGGCGCCGCAGGGAGCACCTGCGATCCCGCCTCAACTACCTGCGCCACCGTCCGTTTTTTTTCGTTCGCCCCCGCTTCTGGAAAGCCATTTTACGGACAAGGAGTCACAAGACGGGGTAAGCTCCTTCACCAAACGCCAGACGCTACCTAAGGTGCGTAGATATCGATTGGATCCTCGCCGCGGACTGCTTTGTAAATAGAGCGAATTTGGCTGGGGCGGACGAGGCCAAGGCGCAGGGCGGCGGCTGTCAATTCCCTGGATCCGCTGAGCTGGAGGCGACGAACCAGCTTGCTGCGCTGGCCACGGACGGTGTGCGCGGAGCGTCCTAGATATTCGGCAATTTCCTCATCCCCCAGACCGGCGGCCATGTAGGCACAGTACTCGAGGTCATTGGAGGTCAGCTGATGGTACATGATGCGGACCTTTTCACGGTCTTCCTCATAACGCCTTGCAATGCCCGGCGAGTGATACTGGTGGCCACGGGAAACCGCATTGATCGCTTCGAGCAGAATTGAGGATGAGGCCTCACACTTGCCTACATAGGCCATGAAATAAGGACTGCGGCGCACTTCGTAGAGGACATAGGGCTCATCAAAGGAGCTCACAGCTATCGACCGCAAACCGGGATTGAGGGCGTTGAGCCTTGCAGACAGCTCAAACCCGTCCATGTCAGGCAAGTCGAGGTCCAGACAGGCCAACTGGAAATGGGTTTGCTTCGCAAGCTCCAGAGCCGCACCCGCCGAAACTGCGGTAGCAATCTCTGTAACCCAAGGGGACTGACGCGTGACAATCTCATATGATTCGAGAACCATGGGTAGGTCCTCTACGATTAAACAATTCATTGGATTATTACGGGGGTATAAAAGATAGAGAAAAGGATTTTTCTCTATTCAAAAAACCGTTTTCACCCGTTTACAAGAAAATTTATTGTAAATTTAACACGACTAATGGTGTTGCCAGAAGAGTCGTGTTCGAAAATGAGATATTTGAAATGCACGTTGACTATTAAAACGCGCAGCGAAGAAGCGAGAGCCCTTCGGGAAACGGTCCTACTTCGAGGCACTGTCGTGCACCCGCTACAGTGGGCTTCAGGGAATTTCCAGACGCGACCTAGTGGTTAGCCGCACGAGCCGATTCAAAATCGTCCACCGTGGACCTCAGAGGCAAGGACTCGGCACGGATTGCATCGCGGTCCGCACCGTCCGGGAGCCAATCGGCAAACATGGCTTTGCGGCCACCTTTTTTGCAGGGAACAAGCCTTTGTGACAAGAGTGCTGACAACTGTGAGGCCAGATTGACAGAGGGCAGGCCCAGCTCGATCAACCTCCAGACCGCTCCGGTCAATGAGCTGGCGTGGATCGTGGAGATCACCAGGTGACCCGTAAGGCTTGCCTCAAGGGCTGCCGCAGCGCTCTCCACATCCCGAATCTCGCCAATAAACAATATATCAGGGCATTGGCGCAGGGCTGAGCGAATTCCATCCGCAAATGTCATTTTGCCAGCCCCTCCTACCAATACCTGCTGCACGCCTGGTATTTGAACCTCAACTGGGTCCTCCAGAGAGAGAACCTTACGCCGGGTTGGATCCACCGCTTGAAGCAGTGCGCGGACGGTGGTTGATTTCCCTGCTCCAGTCGGCCCCACAACCAGCAATAATCCCTGCGTAGTGGCAATGAGCTGACTCCATCGCTCCGCCATTTTCGGGTCCATACCGAGGTCTGCAAGTGCAGCCTGTTCATCGGCATGCGGCAACTGCCGTAGGACAGCCGCCGTGCCACACAAAGCCGGAACGAGTGAGACCCGAAAAGAACGGTTACCCATTTTTATCCGCGATTCCTGAGGATAACGAATCCGGTCGGCCGGCAGATGCGCACGGTGCAATAGGCTGGCCATCAAGCGCTTCCAGCGGTCCGAGGTCCAACTGCCACAATCCTGCATCCGGCCATCGCAGCGGCGGCGGATACGGCCACTACCGCCATCAATCGGCTCTAAATGAATATCGGATATGGAAGGGGAATCCGATTCGTCCAACAACTGTTGCAACGGATCGCCAAAAACATCGGCCCCAGCAGGTTCTTCAACAGCCAGCGGGTACTTTGGCGAATGGGCAAAATTTTCTGTCAGACTAAGATACGGCTGCCATTGTGATTCTTCCAATACCCCTGAATCCCCGAACTTCGCAAGGGCTGATGGATGGCCAGCAATCACTTCCCAGCATCCGTTTCGCCTATTTACGATGACCTGTGAATTTCGTGACTCAGTGCTCAAATCGGGAGGCAAGCGGTCCGCCCAATCGTCAGGCCAATCCACTTCACGTTTCCACGGAATACCCCATTCCGTCTCCAACACTTGCAGGACCTGCTCCCAACTAAGCAGTCCACGATCCACACATCGTTGCAACAGCTGCCGCTCCGAAACTGCTTCGGAGCAAAAATGATCGGCCATTTGCGCCGTTAACAATCCCCGGCGTCTCAGTGGGTGAAGAATAAATGCTGAATTCACAAAACAAAAAATAACGTTATCATGAATAACTAAATCAAGAAAATTTAATCCCATGCGCAATGCTATTGCCAATTTCCCACGGGCTCTCTGATATTCTTCCCCGACCCAATGAAACCCAATTACCTAATAATTCCATCCATACTTATGTCACTGACTACCCAACTCCTCGATGCCGAAACCTGGGCCAATCCGCTGGTCGAACAGCGGGCAGACCCCCATATAAGCTTGCACGACGGGCAATACTACCTGATCGCGACGGTCCCGGAATACGATCGAATCGAACTCCGTCGGGCGGACACACTGGACGCCTTGCGCGAGGCCGAAGCGGTGGATATCTGGACCCGCCACGAATCCGGCCCAATGAGCCACCACATCTGGGCTCCGGAACTGCACCGCGTTGAAGGCAAATGGTACATCCACTTCGCCGCCGGCGAGGCCGAGCGCATCTGGAATATTCGCATGTATGTGTTGGAAAACGCGTCGGCGAACCCCTTCGAAGGCGAGTGGGTGGAAAAAGGTCAGATCGAAACCGAATGGGACTCCTTCTCCCTCGACGCCACCACCTTTGAGCACCGCGGCAAACACTATCTGGTCTGGGCCCAGAATGACCCCAAAATTGGCGGTAACAGCTGTCTTTATATTTCAGAAATGGATACTCCCTGGTCGCTGACCGGACCCCAGATTCTGCTGAGTCAGCCCGAGCTGGCCTGGGAAACCATCAAATACAAGGTCAACGAAGGTCCGGCGGTGCTCAAGCGCAACGGCCGTATCTTCATTACCTATTCTGCCAGTGCCACCAATCACAATTATGCAATGGGTCTGCTGACAGCCGAGGACGATGCTGACCTGCTCGATCCGAAGTCCTGGAGCAAATCGCCTCTGCCCATCTTCGCCAGCTGGGCTCCGGCCAGTCAATACGGTCCAGGCCACAACAGCTTTACCACCAGCAAAGACGGCAAGACCGACATCCTGGTCTACCACGCCCGTAATTACAAAGAGATCGAAGGTCCCGAGCTGAACAATCCAGACCGCCACACTCGCGCCCAGCCCTTCGGCTGGAACCCGGACGGCACTCCCAACTTCGGTGTGCCGGTGCCGGACGGCCTGCTGCCGGTGCCGATGGCCGACAAGCCACTCTTTCGCGACCCGATCTACGACGGCGCCGCCGACCCTGTGGTGCTGTGGAATCCGCAACGCCAACGCTGGTGGATGTTTTACACCAACCGCCGTGCCAACGTGCCAAGCCTCAGTGGATTTGCCTGGGTACACGGCACCGACATCGGTATCGCGGAATCGGACGACGGCGGCGCCAGCTGGTCCTACGTCGGCACGATCGTAGCATCCCTCCCGGAGGAATTGATTGGTGAAGAGCCAACCCTCTGGGCACCCGAAGTCATGACCGCCCCTGATGGCAAGCACCACATGTACCTAACCGTCGT
>JBJHBN010000281.1:0-4427 GCA_050485505.1 Opitutales bacterium
GGCTACACCAATCGACATTCTGGAGTTGAGCAGTATCGGCTCGCGGCCGGCGAGAAGAACCGGACAGCGGACCTTTGCCGACCTGCGGGCAATCCCCTGGGTTTTCAGCTGGAGCCAGTCACGGTTTTTCCTTACTGGCTGGTATGGCATTGGTTCCGCCCTGGAAAAACTCCAGGGAGAGGACAAAGAGGCCTTTGAGATTCTTCGCAAGCATGCGATTTCTTTCATGCCTTTCCGCTACATCATCACCAACGCCTCCTCCGCTGTTGCAATTGCCGACACTTCCATAATGGAAGATTACGCGTCGCTGGTCGATGACCAGAAGCTGGCCTCTCACTACCTGAGCCAGATCACCGAAGAGTATGAGCGGACCAAAACCTATCTGGAAATGCTCTACGGCCACAAACTTCGCGTTCGCCGCCCACGCATGTATCAGATGATCGGATTTCGCTCCGAGCGCCTACGCCCTCTTCACGAAATGCAGATCGATCAACTCCGCAACTGGCGCGAGCTGAAAAACCAAGGCAAAGAGGAAGAGGCGAAAACCATGCAGCACCGCATGCAATTGGTAGTAAATGCCATTGCCAGCGGTTTGGGTACAACGGGCTGAAGCCTGGGGCTACGGAAGAAAAGGCGTTACAGAGCCAATCGCTCTTTCAACTTCTCCACCGTCCGGCCCATTTCCATTTCTTCCAAAATGGAAATCGCGCGATCGGCATCCATTGGCGGGATCGCCTCGGTACCTCCGATTGCGTGATCGGGGTCCAGTGTTGTCATCTCCAGATTCTGCCGCAGGACTTCCTGTTCGGCGTGAACCAGTTGCTGAAAACGCTTGGGCTGAAGCTCGCCGCAGTGCTGGATAATTCCCTCTATATTTCGGTATTGACGGAGCCACTTCACTGCTGTCTTTGGGCCAACACCCTTTACTCCGGGAATGTTGTCTGCAGTGTCTCCAACCAGCGCCAGATAATCGGCAATCTGACTCGCGGGTAGGCCAAATTTATCCTCGACCCCTTGAGGATCCAGACGGCGCCAGCCAAGCTTGGGGTTGGCAGTTGGAGGCGGCACCATGATCGAAATGCGTTCATCCACCAACTGGGCCAGATCCTTGTCGGCACTGACGATCGTAACCGAATTCCCCCGGTCCGCCCAATGGCGTGCCCAGGCGGCAATCAAGTCGTCCGCTTCCACGCCGTCTTTCTCAATGCCGCCATACCCCATTGCTCGCGTCCATTCTTTGAGGATCGGGATCTGCTGTTCGAGAGCTGGCGGTGTTTCACTCCTATTGGCTTTATAATCCTCGCGGATAGCCAATTGCCGCTGTGCACCCCCAAGGTCAAAAAACACCCGCATCGGATCGGGCTTTAACTGATCTTCGATCCACCACAAGGTGCGCACCCAGCCATGCAGGGCGCCCGTTGGAAAACCATCTTCACGCGTCAGTTCCGGCATCCCGTAAAATGCCCGGAAAGCCATATTGTAGCCATCTACCAATACTAAATTCATATCAAGGCTCCGTCACTTCCGGTTGCACCAGGTTCCACAGAGGATCGACATCCGCCCAATCCACCTGGGTCGTGGTCACCGCATTGCCAACGCGGTTGAGAATCACAAACTTGAGCTGCCCACTGCGCACCTTCTTGTCGCGCATCATTGCTTCGCGCAAACGCTCTATCGGCAGCGGCTCGCGCAGGCGCATCGGCAATTGATAACGGGCAAGCAGTTTCAGCAATTGCTGGCGGGCCGCCATTTCGTCGCCGCGGAAAAAGCCCTTGCGGATCGACAGTTCCAGAGCCAGGCGCAGGCCGACGGCAATCGCTTCGCCATGCAGGTAGGACTTGTATCCTGTCGCCGCCTCAATCGCATGACCAAAGGTGTGCCCCAAATTCAGCAGCGCACGTCCATCCACTGCGGCAGTTTCAGTTTCATCCAGACCCACCATGTGGGCTTTGATACCGACGTTTTCGGCAATAATCTGCGCCAGCTCCTCAGTGCCCGGCTCCAGTCGGTCGCCATCCAGCAAACGCGCGAAGAGTTTATCATCCGCAATCAGCGCGTGTTTGATCACCTCGGCCATTCCAGCGGAAAACTCAGGCGCTGGCAAAGTCTTCAGCAGCTCGACATCGGCAAACACCGCTTTGGGCTGGTGAAATGCCCCGACCAGGTTTTTCCCTGCCGCCAGATTGATCCCGGTTTTACCGCCAACCGACGAATCGACCATTGCCAGTAAAGTCGTTGGCACTTGAATAAAATCGATGCCCCGCTGGTACGACGCTGCGGCAAAGCCAGCGAGATCCCCCGTTACGCCGCCGCCAAAGGCGAACAGCAGACTGGAACGATCCAGACGCTTGGAGGCCAGCCACTCGCAGCACTGCTCCAGCATGCGAAAGCATTTGCTCGGTTCTCCCGCCGGAATCGAATGCACCGGCAAATCGCCGAAGACCTCGCGCATGAAATCAGCCTGAGCCCCGGCAACACGCTCATCGGTGACAACGGCCATTGAACGGCCCTCTGCATGTGCGGCATCTATCGCCGACCGCAGCTCTGCGCGCAGATTGATGCCCACATGCACCGTGTATTCGCCATGGCTCAGCTTAACCGACTTCTGAATGGGTTCCATACTCCCACTCTTTTCAAGCACCGTGCCGGAGCAAGCCATTACTTCAGCCCGCCCAGCTTGCAGAGGTGTTCAAAATGGACCCTCTCCACCGGTTGAATGGAAAGACGCTGACCCTTACGGATCACCAGCATATCCGCCAGCTTCGGCTCTTCCCGAATCTGACTCAGGGTGACTGGACGTTTAAAGTGGGCCTTGTATTTCAGGTCCACCAACAACCAGCGCGGTTTATCCTTAGTCGCTTTGGGGTCGAAATAGTTACTCTTCGAGTCGAATTGCGTCGGGTCCGGGTAGGCCGCTTCAGAGACAATCTCCGCAAGCCCAACAACTCCGGGCTCCTTGCAGTTCGAGTGATAGAACAGCACCTGATCCCCCTTCTGCATGTCGTCCCGCATAAAATTGCGGGCCTGGTAATTGCGAATGCCGTCCCAGGGTTCTCTTTGCCCGGGCCTTGATTCGAGGTCGTCCAGCGAAAAGGTATCCGGCTCTGATTTCATTAACCAATAACGCATGCGCAGCACTGTAGAGTGGATCGACGATTTGTCGACTTCAGTATGCTAACAAGGGTTCCGCCACATCCCATTGCGCCTCGAAGGTTGTAGCGGATGCGCGACAAGCGTTTCGGGCAAACCAACCACAACCCTCCCGCAGGGTTGGGTTCCAGGTTAGCCAAGACCCTGCGTTCGGCCTGAAGGCCGGGCTCCAACATCCTTCGGATCAAAAGTTGGAGCACAGGCTTATAGCCTGAACTGTCGCCTCTGCACTATGTGTTTTAATTGTTAACGTGCATTCCGAATATCTTATTTCCAGAGGCGATCTGGCCTTTAAGGCCGATCCGCCAGGCATGAGCCTTACAACGGCAAGTGAATAATGAAACAGGTTCTCTTGCCGGTTTCCGTTTCAAAATCGATACGGCCGCCGTGGGCTTCAACGATGGACTTGCAAATAGCGGTGCCCAAGCCGGTGCCCTCACTTTTGCCATGGGTCACAAAGGGTTCGAAAAACCGGTCACGTATTTCCACGGGAATCCCGCCGGCATTGTCCTCGATCCGAATCTCAACCTGCTTTTGAGCGTTTTGTTTTTTCGCAGAAATGCGAATCTTGCCGCCATTGTCGCCAAAGGCATCCATGGCATTGCCCACCAGATTTTGAAAAACCCTCAGCAGTTTGCTCTCGGAAGCCTGCAACTGGATGCGGGGAACATCGACTTGAAGCTTCACCCGGTCGTGTTCGAAAAACGGAAAATTGTTCGCCTTGAATCGCTGCATCAATTGCTGCAGGCACACCGGAGTTTTAACCAAACTGCTCTCACCGCGGGAATACTCGGAAAGTTCGTTGGCCATATCGACCATGCGTTTAACCTGACCCATGATGTTGTCACAAAGGTGATGAAGCTCCGGATTGGAAACCTTCTGTCGCAGCAACTCGGCGCTGAGACTGATCAGGCAAAAGGGATTTTTGAAATCGTGCACAATCGAGTTCACCATGCTGCCCACCATCGCCATTTTTTCCTGATGCAGACGTTCTTCGATAAAATGGCCTGTTGTGCGTTCCAAATGCTGAACCACACTCTGCAAAAGTTTTTCCACCGGATGGGAAATATTCTTGAGAAGACCACGCAACGCATCCCCCGGCACACACAAAACCTTTACTGCATTCAACGCCACCGCCCGCAATGCCCGCGGCTCTCCCGTCAAGACGCCGATCTCGCCAAAGTAAGCCCCCGCTTCGCTTTGATTGATGGTCAGCCATTCGCTTCCCCCCACTTGCTTCTGAAACGAGACTTTTCCTTCCAGAACCAGGTAAAGCG
>JBJHBN010000282.1:0-4404 GCA_050485505.1 Opitutales bacterium
CCCAATGCACCCATCATCAAGTCGGCCTCGTGGCTGGCATACTTGGTGAGGCTGTTTACGTGCAGGTCACTGTATGGAAGAATGTTTACGTTGTGCGGACTCGCCATGGTCGGGTCGAGGATCAACGCGGCGGAATTGCGCTCACAAATTTCCCGCAAGCGCGGGAGGTCGGTGGTCTGGACCAGGGGGTTGGTCGGGATTTCAGTAACCACACCGGCAATTTCGGCTCCACGCTCGGCAAACAATGCTTCGAGTGCGTCCAGATCCAGAACCTTGTGAAAAACGACCGGGTCACCATCCGGATAGGCCCACTTCTCCAGAACAAGAATGGTATCCACATACAACCAGCCGAGCTGTACCCAAACCCGTTTACCCTTGGCCTGCTGAATGTCGCGGAGACACTGGTAGCCGGCATAGAACGCGCTCATTCCTCCTCTGAAAAGGAATATATCCTCCGTCGATTGGGTGCGGTAGGCTTCGTGTAAATGTTGGCGGATTTGCAGGTCTGCTTCGTCACCTGACACCTCGCTGAGTTTTTCCGGAGCGACCGATGCAAGAAGACCCCGCTGAAACAGCCAGTCCTCGGCCTCGCGAGAGCTGAGCATGTGGCCGGTGTGCTGTTGGAATAGCTGTAAGCGCTTGCGCAATTCGCCTTCACTGCCTGGGACGACGATACCGCAAAACCCGTCCTGCTCTATCCACCTAAGTGATTCTGCCTCCGGACAATAATTCGCAGCATTCTCCGCAGCAGAGCGGTTGGGAAAGATCACAAATTCGTCTGCAGCAATATTTTGCTGACGGGCGATTTGCGTGCGCACCTGGGTTATCAGGCGGTTTTCCACAAAGCGCGGATAGCCACCTTTCATAGCGCTTCTAATCCTCGGGTCTTTCTCCTCATAACCGATCACATCGGCCATGGTCGGCAGGCTCACGCAGACACTGTGAGGGCTGTCGACAATGGGATCGCCAAGGGGATAGTGGCGCAAACTGGAGGATCTCGTCACTTAAACTTCCAGAGAGGCTTCGTTTTGCAGAACCTGATCCAGTGTTTGGCGACGACGGATCAGACGAAACTTGCCATCACCTTCGTGCCAGACTTCTGCTACCAGAGGGAAAGAATTGTAGTTACCGGACGACATGCTGGAGCAGTATGCACCGGCACCGCCGATCCAGCAGAAATCGCCAATTGAGGTCTCCGGCAAACGCCTTGGCTGCAAGGCCTCGGGATCGCCTGGGGCAGGCGTGAGAATGTCTCCGGATTCACAGCAGTGGCCGACGACAATGTATTCCTTCTCATCCGAGGAGGGCTTTTCCTGCAGAATGTGAATCGGGTGCTGAGCGCCGTAGAGGGACGGTCGCAGAATCTCGGTCATACCGGAATTCAACTTTATAAAACGGTAACCCTCATCGCCGGTATCAACCACATCCTGAACCCGGCTCAAGAGCGATCCGCCATTGGCCACCAGGAAGGTTCCGGGCTCGATTTCAAGCTTCAGCTCGCGACCATGCTGCTTTGCAAAATCCTCAAAGAGGTTCTTCACCGGAGCACCAATCTCCTGCAAGTCGGTGCTCTTTTCCGAGGGGATTCGGGCCACTTTGTAGCCGCCGCCCAAGTTCAGCACCTCAACATCCGCAAAACGTGCAACCGTATCCAGACTCATGCGTGCGACACGTTGCCACACGGCCGGGTCACTGCCCGAGCCGATGTGGGTATGAATTCGGAAAATGGTCAATTTGTAACGTTCCGCGATTTCAAGAATCTGCGGGATGTATTCATGCCAGATACCAAAACTGGAACCGATACCGCCGACATTTGTGCGGTTCGTTCCACCAGAACCGAGACCGGGATTGATGCGGACACCAATCCGCGAACCGGGAAGTGCCTGTCCGATGCGTTCGAGTTGATCAAGAGAGCAGGCGTTCACGGTTACTCCCTGTTCAAGCCAATGGGCAAACCCAAGCGGCAACTCCTGGGTTGAGAGGGAAATGTGGCTGGCTTCGATGCCGGCAGCCAGCAAACGATCAATCTCCCAACCACTGCTGGCATCAAAGTGCAGGCCCCACTTATTCATCTGCCGCAGCAAATAGCGGTTTGGTGCCGCCTTCATAGCATAACGAACGGTCAGACCAAAAGCGTTTGGAAACGCCAGGGCCTTGGTCGCCTGCGCAGCGATGGTGGGCCCATCGTAGACAAAAACCGGTGAACCGAATTCCCCTGCGAGACGGGAAACGGTTTCGTAATCAGGAATCCATTGAGAGGGTGTGGACATATCTGCCTTATTCGCTAAGTAGTTTTTCCAGGGTTTGACGAACCTTTTGTGGATTCGCCTTGCCCTTTGTGGCCTTCATGATCGGGCCAACAAAGGAATTGATGGCCTTCGCCTCGCCGCCACGGAACTGCTCGGCGGCCTTGGCGTTGCCGGCAATCGCCTCGCGACAAATGGCCTCGAGGTCACCATCATCGCCGTCATCGACGAGGCCCTTCTCCTTAATAATCGGCTCAGGATCCCTGCCGGTCTTGAACAGTTCTATAAAGACCTCGCGGGCATTGTGTTTGCTAACCACACCCTCATCGACCAGACGCACCAGGTCGGCCAGCTGTGCGGGCTGCATTTTGACCTCCAGCATCGGCAGCAGACCATCCTGTTCAACCTGTGCGCGCTCCCTCTGAAGGTCATTGGCAATGTAATTGGCCAAAGCCTTGGGATTTTTGGCGTAGGTGGCCATGGCAGTCTCAAAGAAGCCCGACAGCTCAAAATCGAAGCAAATGACCGAAGTCAGGGTGTAGGGGAAATCGTATTGCTCCTGATAGCGGCGCTGCTGATCGAAAATCCGCTCCGGCAACTCAGCCCGCAGGGAGTCCACCTTTTCGCGCGGCAGGCGCACCGGCATCAGGTCCGGATCGGGGAAATAGCGGTAATCGTGGGCATCTTCCTTGCCACGCATGGATTGCGTCATCCCGCTGTCGGCATCCCAGCGACGGGTTTCCTGCACAATGGTTCCACCCTTCTGGTAGACCCGGTATTGGCGGCGGATTTCACTTTCGATGGCGTTTTTAACCCCGCTGATGCTATTGAGGTTTTTCATCTCCGTGCGGGTATTGAGCACATCACTGCCTTTCGGGCGTAGGCTGACATTCGCATCGCAGCGCATCTGGCCTTTTTCCATGTCGCAATCGGAAACCCCGGCAGCCGTCAGGTGCATGCGCAAGGATTGCAGGAAAGCGACCGCCTCCTCACTCGAACGGATATCTGGCTCAGTAACTATTTCAAGCAAAGGCGTGCCCGCGCGGTTGTAGTCCACCAGTGAATCGCGCTCAAAGTGGGTCAGCTTGCCAACATCCTCCTCAAGGTGCGCCCGAGTCAGCTTCACCTTGCGGTGTTCACCCATCACATTGCGCGACGGCCCCGGCAGCTCGACCTCCAGTTCACCCCCGACACAGATCGGCTGATCAAACTGGGTGATCTGGTAGTTCTTGGCGCTGTCGGGATAAAAGTAGTTTTTCCGGTCCCACTTGCAGAACTCAGGGATCTCCGAGTCGCAGATCAGGCCAACCTTTACCGATTGCTCAATCGCCTGCAGGTTCATCACTGGCAGTGCACCAGGCAGGCCCATGATGACCGGATCCGTGTAGGTATTCGGCGATGCGCCAAAGCCCTGGCGGGCCGTGGTGAACATCTTGGATTCGGTTTTCAACTGAACGTGGACTTCGAGTCCAATGACCGCTTCGTATTCCATTTTCAAATTCCTCAGAGTTGGGGGGATTGTCCAGCGAAGCTGTGGGCGGCCTCGTAATTCGAGGCAAAGCGCAGCAAGCTGGCCTCGTCGAAGGATTTACCCAGCAGTTGGAGTCCGATTGGTAGTCCCTGCTTGGAGAAGCCACAGGGCAAGGACAGTCCGGGAATCCCCGCCAGTTTGGCCGGGATTGTGAAAATATCCGCCAGATACATCGCCAGTGGGTCCTCGGTGTTCTCGCCACGGCGGAAGGCCGGCGTCGGCGCAGTCGGCGCCAGCAGCACGTCCGCCTGCTCAAAAGCCTTGGCAAAGTCACTGCGAATCAGGCTGCGGGCCTTTTGGGCCTTCAGATAATAGGCATCGTAGTAGCCACTGCTCAGCACATAGGTGCCCAGCATAATGCGCCGCTTGACCTCCTCGCCAAAACCCTCGCCGCGAGACTTATAATACAGGTCGATTGCATCGGACGCGTTTGTACTGCGATGGCCATAGCGCACCCCGTCGTAGCGGCCCAGATTTGAAGAAGCTTCAGCCGTCGCGACAATGTAATACACCGGAACCGCCAAGTCCGCGTGCGGCAAGTCGACTTCGACCAGCTCGCAGCCTTCGGCCTCGTAATGACGAGCCGCTGCCATCACCGCTTCGCGCACCTCGGGATCCAGTCCCTCG
>JBJHBN010000283.1:0-4397 GCA_050485505.1 Opitutales bacterium
GCCATCAACGCCCGCGCCGACGGCGTCGTCGTCGGCAGCGCCCTCGTCAACTGCATCAAACGCAACCTCGACCAGCGCGAAAAGATTCTACCTGAGCTGCGCGCAAAGATGAAAGATCTTTGCTCCGGATTCGAGTAGGTGCGGCGGCCCCCGACGCACACCGCGTAACCGGAAATGCGTTGGCCTGACTTCCGCGCTCGGGGCGATCGCGGCTACGATGTAGGTGTGGCGTCCCCCGACGCACAGAACCCTCGCCAACTCCAGCTACAAACTTTTTTAAAAAGCCAGTTGACGAAAGCAAAAGCCTTTGCCTATATCGGCAACTTCTTTCTGGCAACTATGCCTACGGCGAGATAGCTCAGTTGGTAGAGCAGAGGACTGAAAATCCTTGTGTCCCCGGTTCGATTCCGGGTCTCGCCACCATTTTTCCTAAGCCGTCGATTTAAGCTGAGTCGATGGTTTTTTTGTGTCCACAGCGGGCGCCAGACCCGTAATCGCTGGTAGCTTGTGCTGCTTCGCAGCCCTGCGCAAACTCGCTGTCGCTCGTGGTCCGGGTCTCGCCACCACTTTTCCTAAGCCGTCGATTTAAGCTGAGTCGATGGTTTTTTTGTGCCTATTACCGGGCCATCGAATCGATTTCGATGGCGATTTGGATTTCGATCAGGTGCGGCGGCTGCCGGCGGTTCCCGAGGCGCGGAGGTGAACTGGACAGCGGGTTAATTGTTGGAGCCCGGCCTTCAGGCCGAACAGCCGGGCATGAGGCTATGGTTGCTCTGCCTGGGCGCGGTAGTTCAGACTAAAGCCTGTTCTCCAACGCCAAGATGGTTGCGCTTTGCGGAAGATTGGATCCTGTGAATCTTGTCTTGGAAATTAGTGGGAGGCTTGGGGCGATCGCGGCTACGTGGGCGGAAGGGGATTGCCGGTTCAATAGATGACTCGGTCAATCGATTTCGATGGCGATTTGGATTTCGATGGGAAGGCTTCTCGGGTGAGGGGATTTGTTCGTTGACCTTGATATTGAAGTCTTTAAGGCATGGAACGATGGTGGGCTCGTCGTGGTTGAGTAAAGTTCTGACGCCGCATAAGTGTGGACGATTGGTTTTGGGGCCGTCGTTGCGAAGGGGGGCGTTTGATAGTCAGGGGGTCGATTGTCCTTTTGTGTTTTGGCATGATGACAGGTATTGGATGACCTTTGTGGGCTTTGATGGGGTGGGGTATCAGACGGGGATTGCAGAATCTGCGGATTTGCTGAACTGGACCAATAGAGGTCTGTTGATTGGTCGGGGTACGAGGGGTTCGGTGACTGAATACAATGTGGCAGTGACGGGGCTCTTGAGGGAGGATGGGTTGTTTTCGCAGGGGCGGTTGAGGCGGGTCAATGGGCGTTTTGTAGGGACTTATCATGCTTATCCGGATGCAGGTTATGAGAATGGGCCTGCAGTGATTGGGTTGTGCTTTTCGAATGATTTGCGGGAGTGGGAAATAGGGGAGCCGGTGCTGCGGCCGGAGGCCGGTTGTCCGTGGGAGTCAGGTGGTCTGTATAAGTCGTGGATTCTTGAATACGACGGGCTCTATTACTTGTTCTACAATGCGAAAAACCAGACCACACCTCCCTGGATTGAGCAGACGGGTGTTGCCTGGTCGAGGGATTTGCTCAGCTGGGAGCGGTGTCCGCAGAATCCGATTCTCCCAGTAGGTAAAACTGGGGCGTTTGATGATGTTTTTGCCTCGGATCCCTGTGTTTTGCGGTTGGATGATTGCTGGGTGATGTTTTATTTTGGATTGGGTTCCGATGGGCATGCCCGGGAGGGGGTTGCCTTCTCGGAAAACCTGCTGGATTGGGAAAAGTCCGGACGGGTTGTGGTGGATGTCGGGCAGGCCGGTAGTATCGATTCGCAGTATGCCCACAAGCCCTCGGTCATCTTTGGCAATGGACGTCTGTACCATTTCTACTGTGCTGTTTCGCCGGCGGAGATGCGGATGGATGACGGGACCCTGGTCAAAGAACACCGGGGTATCAGTATTGCCAGCAGTTGACTGAGGCCTTTCGGAGAGAGAGCAGTTCGGCAATCATTGCTGTGGTGTGGTAATCCACTTTCCAGATAGAGCCCTTGTCCGGAGTCATTGGGCTGCCGTCGCGCTGGACCTCAATGAAAACACCACCCTCCTCATGATCGTAGAGGTGCTGGTGAAAGAAATTGAGGGTCTGCTTCAAAAGGGCCTGGTGCTCGCTGTGTCCATGCAGGCCGCAGAATCGTGCCAGACAACGGATTGCTTCTGTTTGTAGCCAAAATACTTTACGGTCATCAAGGACTTTGCCGTTTGACCCGATTGAACGCACAATGCCGCCGTGGACAGGGTCAGGGCCAATGCGGACGCCCGCAGCGAGGGCGAAATGAGCATAGTCCAGATAGCTTTCGGGAAGTCCCAGTTCAATTGCCTTTGAGATCAGGTAAGCCAGCTCGAATTGGTGTCCAGGTGAAACACAGCCAGGTTCGGTCGATTCACGCGGAGATTCTTTCAGCGGCTGCCACTTCGGGTCATAGAACTCCGGGATTGCCGGGTCGCCGCGTTTCAGCGCGGGCTCAAACAGGAAGTCTATCAATGTTTGAGCGCGGTTGAGAGCGGAATCCTCTCCACAGTGTTCTGCCAGGGCCAGTTCGGCCTCAATCAGGTGCATAACAGGATTTTGACTACGGTAGCTCGACTCACCCGAGAAGTCCTGCTCCAGTTCGGGCTGAAGTCCACCGACGGGGTCCTTGAATTGCTCATAGATCACCCGCAGTGTTTCCAGTGCGTGTTTTTTGTATGCTTCTTTGCCTTCCAGACGGTAGGCGTGGGCCAGCGCAAAAACAGCAAACGCCTGGCCGTACAGGTGTTTTTTTGGATCCTCCACCTTATTGTCACTGGATACTGACCAGACGAAGCCCCCGTGGCGTGGGTCGATGAATTCGCGGATGAGGGCATCTGTCCCATCCAAGGCCGCTTTTTTGTAACCCGGATTTGCGCAGCAGGAATAGGATTCGCTGAACAGGTAAATGAGGCGGGACTGGCTGACCACTGTTGCCAGCGGCGGGCCTTGAGGCTGCCAATGGCGGTCCAGGCTGGGTAGAAACAAACCGTCTGCAGCAGGGGCATGTTTGAGCCACTTGGGTGCCAGTTCGTCGCAAAGAAGCTTTTCCAGCCAGTTGGTCTGAAGTTCGAGAATGAAGCTCATGTAACTCTTCCAAGCGGTTTAAGCAAGGCCACAAGGGCCTCTGCCATTGCATCGTGGTAGGGATCCTCGGAGCGTTTGAACAGGTGGAAGCTCGCGTTGGCCGGTTCTCTCGCAGGTTTCCAGTCGACCATACCCCTTGGCAATTGGCTGATTTCGACAGGTTCGAGTTGCCAGTCATGGCGCACAGAAAAATTCATCGCCTCGGACTTTGGCACGAAGCGCCAACCCTGCTCTGTCTTTGCCAGCACGCGCTCCGCCGCCATGACCAGCGAAGCGGTTGACCAAAAGCTGCGGATTTCGTGCAGCAAGGTGTTCCAGCTGGTACCTGCCCCCAGTTCGTTCAACACGCGGATGCAGTCACCGCGGCTACTGCCCGTGTAGGCATAGTGAAACCATGCCCGCAGTTTTTGCGAAAGCTCTGGCAGCAGCTGTTTGTGTTGTGCATGCCAGAAAGTATTGGTGGTCGACCAACCAAAAGGACCGTTGGGGCCGGTGCAGGGGTACCAATGCACGGGGAGCCCGGATTGGAGCAGGCACTCCCAGGCATGCTGATCGAGCATGACATTCCACTCGTCGTCCCTTTGGATGGACGCACCAGCGTTTAGAAGAACAGCAGAAGTTTTTTCGCGAACCAGATCTGGTTCGCGGTTGAACGCGGCGCTGAGAATACGCAAGGAGCCAACCACCGAAATTTTAACAGGCGAGCAGGATTGCCGCAGGGTATCCAGCAGCAGGTGAATTGCTGCCTGCTCGCTGAGAGGCCGATCGCTGGCATCGTCATCAATATTTTTTAGCGGCGTCTGCGGTCCAATGGCCGCGGGCACCGCACGGCCAGTTATTGTGTTCAGCTGTGTTACAGCAACAAAGCCGGGGTCTCTGGGGTGGTCTTTTCCCGGATCGCCCGCGAGAAAGGGCCGGGTTGCGTCCAGTAGCACTGCTTTCAAATCCAGTTCCGACAGGCCATATATGGTGGCCAGATCGAAGTGGTCGTCCGGATCCTGCGGGGGATGATACAGGTCGGTGACGTGAATGAGAGGGGTCTTTGTCATTTCTGGGAATCAGGTGCGTTTACCTTTCTATAATGTCGGGGAGTCATGCCCGTGCGCTGCTTGAACATGCGGCTGAAGTGCTGCCCGGAGGCGAAACAAAGGTCGACGGCTATGGGGGTAATGCTCATATC
>JBJHBN010000284.1:0-4396 GCA_050485505.1 Opitutales bacterium
GCATAGCGATGCGGGCGGGCAGCGGACTCCGACGCAACAAACCAATAATCACCAGCAACAGGATTGGCAGCGTGTACAATGGGTCGACGACCGCTACAATGCTCCAGGATTCGCGCTGCTCCGTAAAGGGCCAGAACAGATGGGTGCCGTAGCTGGTCATCGCATCCAAAATACCATGATGCAGAAGGGCCAGAAAACTGAACAAATAGCTGCGCCCAAAACTCAACCAGCGCCGGACAAAGAGGTGCAGAGCGCCCGAAAGCAGCAACGCAAACACCGGCACCATGATCAAGGCATGGGTAAACTGTCGGTGGTATTCGATATTCAGCAAGGGATCCGTTTCCGAACGGATAAAAACATCCACATCCGGAAACATCCCGGCCAACACACCGACCACGGTCGCCGCAACCAATTCCTTGCGGCGGGCGACAGATTGGGCCAATGCGGCTCCGGTTACGGCGTGGCTGAGAGGATCCATAAACTCGAGAAGATGTGGTAGCAGCCCGGATTGGCAAGTGCCCTCACGGAAAAACGATGCAGCATTGACGCAGCCAGTCCGGCCAGCCAGTATTTCGGGTTTTTCAGAATTTTATCATCATGGCCGTAAACTGTAGCGACTACGCATTTCAGGAGATCGAATCCCACTGGCAGGGTTGGTGGAAAGCCAACCGCAGCTTTGAGGTTCGCGAAGACCCTTCCAAGCCGAAGTATTACCTGCTGGACATGTTCCCCTACCCGAGTGGAGCCGGTCTCCACGTCGGCCACGTTGAAAACTTCGCTGGCAGCGATGTCCTCGGCCGTTACAAAAAAGCCCGCGGTTTCAACGTGCTCCACCCCATGGGTTGGGACGCCTTCGGTCTTCCGGCCGAGCAGTATGCGGTCAAGACTGGAACCCACCCGGAATCCACCACCCGCACCAACATCGAGAATTTCCGCGGCCAACTGGACCGCCTCGGGCTGGCGTTGGACTGGTCCCGTGAGGTCAACACCACCGATCCTCACTACTACCGTTGGACGCAGTGGATTTTCCTTCAGCTGTTCCGCAAAGGTCTGGCCTATGTCGACGAGCGGCCCGTAAACTGGTGTCCGGCGCTCGGCACAGTGCTGGCAAATGAAGAAGTCATTGAAGGCAAGTCCGAGGTCGGCGGCCATCCTGTCGAGCGCCGCAATCTGCGCCAATGGGTGCTGCGAATCACCGCCTATGCGGACAAACTGCTGGCCGGTCTGGACGAAGTTGACTGGCCGGACTCCACCAAGACCCAGCAGCGCAACTGGATTGGACGCAGTACGGGTGCCGAAGTGCGCTTTGCGCTAGAGAATGGCGAGGACAATATCGAGGTCTACACCACCCGTCCGGATACACTTTTTGGCGCCACCTACATGGTTCTGGCACCTGAGCATCCTCTGACCACCAAACTCACCACAGCCGAGAATAAGGATGCCGTCGCGAAGTATGTGGAGGCCGCTGCGCACAAGAGCGACCTGGACCGCACCGAACTGGCCAAAGAAAAGTCGGGTGTATTCAGCGGCAGCTACGCAATCAACCCGGTAAACGGTCAGCGCATTCCGATCTGGATTGCCGACTACGTATTGATGGGCTACGGCACCGGCGCCATTATGGCTGTGCCAGCGCACGATGAACGCGACTTCGAGTTCGCACAGAAATTTGAGCTACCGATAATCCCGGTCATCCAAGGCAGTGAAGAGGACACCCTGCCCTACACTGGCCCTGGCAAAATGGTCAACAGCGACCGTTTCGACGGTCAAGACAGCACACAAGCCAAGGCTGCGATCATCGACTGGCTGGAATCAGAGTCGCTCGGCAAAGCTGCGGTGAATTTCAAACTCCGCGACTGGCTGTTTTCCCGTCAACGCTACTGGGGCGAACCTTTCCCGATCGTCTGGGTCGAGCGCAAGGCTTATGATGCGATTACAAAGACCGCTGGCGAAGTAGCCAAAAGCTTGCCCGAAAGCCCGGTCACCTACATGGACGGCGAGGTTGAACGCTTGGCCGTTCCGGTACCGAATGGCCAACTGCCGGTCACTTTGCCGCCAACAGACGACTACAAACCCTCCGGCTCCGGAGAAAGTCCTCTGGCCCGCGTCGAGGGCTGGGTCGACGTCTGGTTCAACATCCAGACTGGCGAAACCCTGCCGGGTACGGAAGCAACTCCAGACAGCGGCGACTGGGTCCGCGCCCGGCGCGAGACCAACACCATGCCGCAATGGGCCGGCAGCTGTTGGTACTACCTGCGGTATCTGGATCCGAAGAACCCGGATCAACTGCTCAGTGATTCAGCACGCGACTACTGGGGCTCACCGGACTTCTATCTGGGCGGCAACGAGCACGCGGTGCTGCACCTTCTGTATGCGCGCTTCTGGCACCGTTTCCTCTACGATGAGGGCGTTCTCAAGGAGCCTGAACCTTTTCGCAAACTGTTCCACCAAGGTATCGTCCTGGCTGAGAATGGCGAAAAGATGTCGAAGAGTCAGGGTAATGTAGTGAATCCCGACGACTACATCAAGAGCCATGGGGCCGACAGCCTGCGAACCTTCCTAATGTTCATGGGGCCGCTGGAAGAATCCAAGCCCTGGAACACGCAGGGCATTGAGGGGGTATCCCGCTTTCTGAAAAAAGTCTGGCGCGAAGTCGCTGGTCGGGATGGCGGCCTCTCATCGAAACTGCAGAAGGACGGCAAGGAGAGCGCCGAAACGCTAAAGATACTGCACCAGAGCATTCGCAAGGTAACTGATGATTTTGAGAACATTCGCTTCAATACCGCGATTTCCCAGTTAATGATTCTGGTGAACCACCTGAGCCGCTGCGAGAGCATTCATATTGACACCGCCAAAGCGCTGGTTCGGATGGTCGCGCCCCTTGCGCCGCACATGGCTGAAGAGCTGTGGGAACGTCTGGGCGAACAGCCCTCGGTCAGTGATGCGGGCTGGCCGGAGTTCGACGAAAGCCTGCTTGTAGAGGACCAGGTTCAGATCGGATTCCTAGTAAACGGCAAGCCCCGTGGCGAAGGCGTTGTGGCCAAGGATGCCAGCCAAGAGGATGTGCTGGCGATTGCGCAGGCGAACGAAAAGGTTCAGGCCCATATCGACGGCAAAACCATCCGAAAAGTCATTTACGTTCCGGGCAAGATTCTCAATCTCGTTGTTGGCTGATGACTTCTACTCCTTCACGTTTCCTGCCTTCAGACTTCGACCCCAGCCAACCGGTTGCGGTGGTCGCAGGGCAACGGGATTATCCCAAAGCCACAGTCGCCGCGATTCGTGCCGCAGGGGTTCCCGTGCGCCTCATCGCCTTGGCCGGTGAAACGGATCCAGCACTGGTCGAAAGTTTTGCAGAAGACGAGGTAGCCCACATAAAAGTCGGTCAGATCGGCCGAATGCTGAAGGGTCTTAAACGCGTGCAGGCTCGCTATGCGATTTTTGTCGGCCAGGTCACCCCGGGGAAGTTGTTCAAAGACCTTCACCCGGACCTGAAAGCGCTGGCAATGCTGGCAAAGTTAAAGGAACGCAACGCCCACACAATTTTTGGCAGCATTGCCCATGAGATTGAAGCGATAGGCGTCCGCATGCTGGACGCGCGCGCATTCATCGACGACAGCCTGGCCAACGTCGGGCTGATGACCGGAGGAAGGCCAAAGACGGACCCAGAGCAGATTGCCTATGGGGTCCGCATGGCAAAGGAAATCGCGCGCCTGGACATCGGCCAAGGAGTTGTTGTGCGCAAGGGCACCGTGCTGGCTGTTGAGGCTTTTGAAGGCACCGACGACATGCTGCAACGGGCCAACAAATACAAGACCGACAAGCTTGTCTTCGTCAAAACAACCCGACCCAATCAAAACCCTTATTTTGACTGGCCGGTATTCGGTCCAAAGACAATTGAATCAATGCAAGCCAGCGGAATTGGAACAGCCGCACTTGAGGCCGACAAAGTCGTGATGCTTGACAAGGAAAAACTGATCGAAAGTGCCCGCAGCGCAGGCATCGAGTTGATCGGTTATGAATCGACAGATTGATTCGCCAATACACTCTTGCGGCGACGCCAGAAATGGAATCCCGCAGCCAGCATGAGTAAGCCTCCCAGAGCGACCGTGCCCGGTTCCGGAATGATAATGACATCCAGCTCGCCCGGAGTCAGGTGAAAAACCCCGCCACCCATATCCTGCAGCGTTGCGTAATAGATACCCAAGCCTTGGCCGTAATCGCCCTCAAAGCGAAAGAACCGCTCATTGCCCACGACGCCCGAACCACTGTTGAAACGGATCGTATCGCCACCGACCATAAAGTTTTCAATCGTGATCAGCGAAAACTCGTTCCAGGGGTTGAAGTCATTGATCGAAGCAAAAGTGTTGATATCCATCAGGCTCGATCCCGTTGTACC
>JBJHBN010000285.1:0-4386 GCA_050485505.1 Opitutales bacterium
ACCGACGATGGCCGCTTTGCCATCGTCTTCAATCCGACTTCCCGCCTGCGCCACCCTCTTGCCGTAACAGTTTCGGAAGACGGACACGATTTCACCAACCTGCTCACTGTTCACGGTGAGCTGCCAGTCCAACGCTTTCCCGGGTATTACAAGAACATGGGCCCTCAATACACCCGCGGGATCGTCCCGGGTAACGGCACCCCGCCGGGCGATGACCTGTGGGTCACCTACAGTATGAACAAAGAGGATCTCTGGGTCAGCCGCATCCCCACTCCAATCACAGCCGATGTTCCGTCCAAATCCATTTTCGATGATTTCGAACAAACTGAGATCGGTGAAATGCCTGCCGGATGGAATATTCATCGACCACTCTGGGCTCCTGTATCAGTTGTCGACCACGGTGGAGAACAAGGCCGCGTCCTCGAGCTCAAAGATGCCGACCCCTACGACTATGCCTCAGCCACCCGGGTTTTTGCACCGCACCGCAGTGTGCGCATTAGCTTTGAATTGCTCGCCGAACAAGTAGATGGCCGCCTGGAAATTGATGTACTCAGCGGTGATGGTCTTCGCCCTGTGCAAATTGTGCTCACTGAAGAGGGCCGAGTCCTTGCCCGCCACGAAGGCATGTGGAAGCCTGCTGGACACTACGAAGCAAATCGCTGGACCCATGTTGAGATCGACGTCAACCCCGGCAACAGCATCGACCGATTCCAGCTGCGCGTGGATGGAGAGGAAGTCCTCTACCGCATCGCCTATTTTACCGATTATCCACAAGCCGTGGAACGACTTACCTTTCGCACTGGAGAATACCGCCGACGCCCCGCGAGTGGCCCCGATGACTTTCCGGGTGCCGACAAAAAACTACCAACCAAAAGCTTTCTGATCAACGATGTATCCATTGAAATCCGTCCCTAACAAATGGCTGCTGCTACTGCTGGCCAGCTCCTTGTCCACAGCCTTAACACTCAACGCAAACGTCCCCTGGGCGGACGAAGACCACTCGCCGAGACGCTCGATACTTCTCGATGCCGATTGGCGCAGCACTGCCGATGAAGACAGTTCGCGTGTTATCGAAGGTTTTGAACAGCCGGATTTCGACGACAGCGATTGGAAATCCGTTGCCGTCCCGCACAATTGGGACGGTTACGAGGGTTTCCGCCAAGCGAAACATGGAGTCTTTCACGGCTCAGCCTGGTATCGTCGCAGTTTCGAACTTGAGCCTGAAGATAACGGCAAACAGATATTTCTCATGTTCGAAGGCGTGGGCTCCTACGCCACTGTCTGGGTCAATGGCAAACTCATTGGCCACCACGGCGGTGGCCTGCTCACCTTTACTCTCGATATCACGGATGCCGTCGACTACGACGGGCCCAATACCGTGGCCTTGCGTGCGGATCACCCTTCGGGAATCCGCGACCTGCCATGGGTCTGTGGAGGCTGTGAACTCTCCTATGGATTCTCCGAAGGTACCCAACCGTTCGGGATCTCCCGTCCAGCCCACGTCATCATCACCGACTCACTGCGGGTCGAGCCTTTCGGCATCCATGTCTGGAACGATGAGAACATCTCCGCCGAATCCGCCGTCGTCCATACCCGGACCACGATCCGTAACTACAGTGGGAAACGCCGAGACTTCAGTCTGCACAATCGACTCCTGGACAAGAACGGAACCGCCGTCGCAGAAATGCAGACCGAGACCTTCGTTCGCCCCGGGGCGACCACAATTCTCGCCCAGGATACCCCCACCCTGCGCGATCCAAATCTCTGGTCGCCCGATGACCCCTATCTCTATACCCTGGAAACACTCATCAAGGAGGATGGAGAGGTGGTGGACCGCATCATCAATCCCTTTGGCATTCGCTGGATCGAATGGCCCGATGTCGAAGGCCCCATCGACCAACCACTGTTGGTAAACGGAGAGCCCTTTTTCATTAACGGTGTTGCGGACTACGAGCACATCATGGGCAATAGCCACGCTTTTACCGACGAAGAGGTCCTTACCCGTATCCGCAAAATCAAGGCTGCGGGATTCAACGCATTCCGCGATGCCCACCATCCTCACAACCTCCGATTTCAACGTTTTCTGGACCGCGAGGGTATGCTCTGGTGGACCCAGAACGGGGCTCAAATCTGGTTCGACAACGAAGACTTTAAAAACAACTACAAAGCCTTGGTCCGCGACTGGATTCTGGAACGCCGCAACAGTCCCTCCCTCATCCTCTATGGCCTGCAAAACGAGAGCAAATTACCGGTCTGGTTTACCAAGGAAAACGTAGCAATCATCCGCGAAATGGATCCCACCGCGAGCATTCAACGCCTCATCGCCAGCTGCAATGGCGGTGAAGGCACGGACTGGGATATCCCACAGAACTGGACGGGAACCTATGGCGGCGATCCCACGCTCTACGCTGAAGACCTGCGCCGGCAGCGACTGGTTGGCGAATACGGCGCCTGGCGCAACCTGGAGCACCACGATGAGGGTGGATTTGACCAGCAGGGTCCCCACACCGAGCCCCGCATGACTGCTCTGATGGAGATGAAAGTCCATTTGGCGGAAACCGTTCGCGACAAGGTCATCGGACACTTCATGTGGCCCTTTACAACTCACCAGAACCCAGGCCGTAACATTGGCAACCGCGGAACTCAGACCCGCGATGGCATCCGCGAACTCGACCAGATCGGACCTGCCAATAACAAGGGCCTACAAACCATCTGGGGAGAATTTCTCGATGTCTACTATATGTACCGCTCCAACTACGCACCTGCGGATACGGAACCCATGGTTTACATCGCCTCCCATACCTGGCCTGACCGTTGGGTGGCAACCGGTCGCAAAGATGGGATTCTGATCTACTCAAACTGCGACGAGGTCGAGCTGTTCAACGACTACCAGGGCGAATCTTTGGGAACACGTCAACGCGGCGAACCCGGCACCCACTTCCGGTGGGACGATGTGCCCATCGAGACCAACTTGCTCTACGCCGAAGGCCGGGTCGACGGCGAGGTGGTGGCCAAGGACATCATCAAGCTACACCACCTGCCCGAAGGTCCCGGCTGGGAACGCCTCAAAGCGGATTCAGGCAACCCGACAGAGCCGATGGAGAACCGCAACTACCTGTTCCGTATCAATGCCGGAGGTCCGGACTATACCGACTCCAACGGCAACACTTGGCAGGCCGATCAGGTCTACAGCAAAGGCGACAGCTGGGGTTCGCGCTCCTGGGCTTCCGCTTACCCGAACCTGCACCCGGTGTTTGGTAGCAAACGCAAAATTTTTGATCCGGTCGCCGACACCCGCGACGACCTGCTGTTCCAATCCTTCCGCTACGGCCGCGACGAACTCGATTTCGTTTTTCATGTCCCCGATGGCGAATACACTATCGAACTCTTTTTCACCGAGCCTTGGTATGGTACCGGTGGTGGACTGGATTGCACAGGCTGGCGACTCTTCGATGTCGCGATCAATGGCGAAACCCTTATCGAAAACCTCGATATCTGGTCGAGAGTCGGCCGTGCTCACGCACTGCGCAAAGCGGTCGAAGCCAGCGCCGTCGATGGCAAGCTGGTGGTCTCTTTTCCACGAGTGGCCTCGACTCAGGCAGTAATCTCCGCCATTGCTGTCTCCACCACCGATATGTCGGCCTCCGAACCGGACCGTCCAGAACGGCTTATACAGGACCTCAGTATCGCGGATCGAGCCAATGCCCCGCACTACGAGGCCCTGACATGGATGGACACTGGCACACAGCAATACGGAGACCGCGATCACACCATCAGCGACCTTGCCTGGGAGGTACGCGAGTCCGAATGGATCCGCACCGCGCAAGCCTCAACTGATTTCCAAGGCGATGAACTGCTGCGCTTTACCTTGAAGGCAAATGCAGATATCTACATCGCCCATGACCCCGTCATCGCCAACAAGCCCGACTGGCTCCAAGGCTGGGATTCGACGGGTCTAACCATGACAGGTGCCAATGCCCCCGGCAGTCCACTAATGCTCTACCGACTGAGCTTTGATGCCGGAGATACAGTGATCCTGGGTCCCAACGGAAACGTTGATGACGGCGAAGCACGCATGTATACGGTTATTGTCAGTGAACGTCGGCCCCTGGCCCCGGCTGAGCAAATTCATAGCCTGGTAACACAAAACAGCCACTCAAGCGAAGGATGGGAAGCAGTTGGCAATTTCCGCGCTGGCAACAACCAATATACGGACGGAGGGCCAGCCATCTCGGAATTTCCGAACATGCTGAGTGACGCGGACTGGATACGCACGGCCCAGGCGGATGCCAACAATCCAGATATCAAGGCAACATTCGGGATCGAAGATCACCTCGAAGTATTCGTCGCTTTTGATGCCCGGATATCATCACCACCCTCATGGAT
>JBJHBN010000286.1:0-4384 GCA_050485505.1 Opitutales bacterium
AAGTGAAGAGCAAAGCGATGACCATCAAAGGGTTGCCAGCCCAGGTGGACATTCCAGACGAAGTGTGAGGGCATGGCTGGAATCGCATTGTCAAAGTCGTCCCCCTCGTGGCGTTTGCCGACATAATTGGCATCCACACGCAGGACCCACTGATCGCCGAGCCTCTGCTCGATTTCGACCTGATAGGTGGTGCCTGGCACCAGCGGAAGGCGCTGAGATGAATCGCCGAGCCGCGAGTGCAGCCAGGTGGCACCTCCGGAAATCCGTCCAGTGCCATAGGTATAGGTCAGAAAGGTTTCCAGCCCTCTGCGCGTGCTCGACTCGGAAAGGTTTTGGTTCAGGAACTGCGTGGGATCGAAATAGATTTCATTGTCGAGCAGGGTCTCAAAAACCGAGGCTTCGAACAACCAGTTGCCGTAGGCCACACTGCTTCCAGCTTCGTAATTCCAGCCGCGCTCGGCTTTCAATTGGTCATTGAAGGGCACATCCAGCAGGAATCCCTGATAGGTTGCGACCTCGTCGAAGGCGGGCAGGCGGTAGAGTCGATCACCACGCAGCCAGAATCGCAGGGTCTCGCTGGGTTTCCAATTCAGCCCCAGAACCCCTGCCAGCTGCTCACTGCGGTTGCTGTCATCAAATTCCGTCTGCAATGGCTGACTGGGATTGGCCGTGTCCCCACTCTGGAAACGTCCCTGCAATTTAGAGGTTTTAACCCGAAGGCCGGTCGACAGCCGAATAGTCGGAGAGAGTTCGATATCGGCGTGGCCATAGCCGGCCAAGGTATTGCGTTCAACATTGCCCCGACCAGTCACATGGCTGGGGTCTGCAGGTGACAACTGATCGAGCTCAAGGTCATCCCATTGCGCATCCAGGCCGAACAGCAGTGTCGTCACGCCAAGCCGCTGTGAGTGACGCACTTGTTGTCGAAAAGTTTGCAGTATATTCTCTGAAGGGACGCCCCAGGTGCTCCAATCGCCGTTCGAGTGACGATAGCCGCTGGCAATTTCCCAGCCGAGGCCATCCTCGCTTTGTTCACGCACGCGCAATGTAGTCTGCCAGAAGCGTTCGCGCGCGTACTGACCAGGATTGGTGGAAATGCGCGGATCTTCCGGAAAGTCGACCGACCAGATGCCGTCCGGCAACTCATAATCCGTTTGCGATCGGTTCAGCTTGAAATCAAGCACCCAATCGTCGAAGACCGGCCACTCCATGCTCAGGCCAAAATTGTCCAGCTGCGCACTGCTGTTATCACGGTATCCATCTGTCTGATAATGAGTATACTGCAAACGCACCGCACCCTCGCCAAGCCGATCCGCGGCAAACAGGTCCGCAAAATAGCTGTTATAGCTACCGACACCAACCCGACCCGATAGCACTGGCTGCAAGGGCTGACGACTTTGGATCTTGATCACTCCGGCGACAGCAGTGTTGCCGTAAAGGACTGATTGCGCACCGCGAATCACTTCCACCTGTTCGATCTGCGACGGAGGCAGCATGCCCCAATTTATTGCCGCCATATCAGGGCGATTCCATGGCAATCCGTCGACCAGGACCAGTGTCCGCTGATTGCCACCGGCACTGAATCCGCGCCAAGCCAATCCTCCCTGAAACTCATTACCGGTCAGATTCTGGGTCTGAATTCCTGGTTGGCGATTGAGAAGTTCCCCTACAGAAAAAGTGCCGCCGTTGCGGATATCTCCCTGATCAATACGTCGGATCACAGACGGTGTATCGACCGACAATGCTGGATAGTGATAGGCCGTCACGGTGAAAGGTTCGAGGGGAAAGACCTGCGCAGGTGTCTCCTCAGCACTAATCCATTGCGGGATGGACATGACTGCGGCGAAGCACAGGCTTTTGGATGTAAGCAAAGTTTTCATTGCGCAGCCGAAAGGAAGCGGTTCACTAACACTTTGCAAGGATTAATGGCAATCGATTGCCATCAAGAAAGCCACAAAGCACATGTCCACCTACCAGAAAGTATTGGTTTACCTGATCGGAGTCGTCCTCGGCCTGATCATTTTGACCCTCATCCCGCGCCCGGAACGGGAAACGCGCGAGCACCCCTGGCACGCCCAGACAGCACCCGAGGGCACATATCCGCTCAGCTACACCGACCACTACGATCGGACAGTCGAGTTCAATCGTCAGCCGCGGTATTTCATATCGCTGGCTCCGAGCGTGACCGAAACACTGTTCGCCATGGGCATGGGTGACCACTTGTATGCGGTAACGCGCTGGTGCAATTATCCGGAAGAGGCAAAAGCTCTGCGCGATGCGGGCGCGCAGATCGGGGACATGGATACACCGAATCGGGAAATGATTCTCGAATACCGCCCCGACTTGATCCTCGGCTCCCACCTCACGCCGCTGGAGACATACCAACAATTGAACAATGCGCCGCGCACAATCGCAGTTGCAATGCGCTACGAAACGGTTGCGGACATTTACCAAGCCATATCCGACATCGGTCGTGTCACCGGCGTTCCGGGGCACGCAAACCGGCTCATTCAGTCGCTGCGCGAGCGCGAAGCCGCCGTCACCGAACGGCTGCAGCCTTACCAGGCCAACGAACCGCGCAGTGTGGTTTTTCTCCTCAACCTCGAGGAAGATCTGCAACCGGGCTGGGCAGCAGGTCAGAATACCTACATCGATGATCTCATCCGCATGAGCCATGCTCGCAATCCAGTTGCCGGAATGGGCGCCTCCTGGGGCCAGTTACAAATGGAGGCCTTGCTGGAAATGAATCCGGACGTGATCCTGATCAAGCGCTCCGATTCGCCGGAAGGGCGGGAACGTCAGCAACAGCAAATCCGCGACCTGCGCAGCCATCCGGTCTGGAGCAGGCTGCAAGCTGTGCAAAACCACCGGGTTCTTCCCGTGGCTGGCGATTACCTGAATATTCCCGGCCCGCGGACATTTGACGCCTTGGAAGAGTTCGCGGCAGCGATCTGGTAATCTTCTTAAGCTGGTTGCTGCATCGACAGACAATGCACAGCCCCACCCTCCTCAAGCAGCAGGTTGCAGTCGATAGGCACGATTTCCCGCCCTGGGAAACAGTCCCGCAGTATTGAAACCGCCTCGGCATCAGTCTTGCCACCAAAAACAGGCAGCAAGACTCCACCATTCAGAATCAGGAAATTGGCGTGACTCTTCGGTGGACCATCGGTTGCGGGACGCGGCAAAGCTATCACTGAATCGAAACGCAGCTTCAAAGCCTCGAAGTTCGCCTGTAAGCCCGGCAACTCCGGGTCCACCACCGTCACCACCGCGGAGGGTCCAACAAATCGCGTAACATTGTCGATGTGCCCATCCGTATCGTCATTTGGCAAACTGTGTTCGACCCAAACCACCTCCTGCATGCCAAGACCATCGCAGAGTATCCGCTCAGCGGATTTTCGATCGCAATTCCAGCCACGATTTGGGTTCAGGATCACATCCGGGGTCGTCAAGAGAACGCCCTCACCGTTCGATTCGATAGCCCCACCCTCCAGAATCAAGGGGAAGCTTTCTTTGGCCATGCCGAGCGACTGTGCAATCAAACCAGGAATCTTATTGTCCAGATCCCAAGGCTCGAACTTGCCACCCCAGGCGTTGAACAACCAGTCCGCGATGCGCCCAGCACCCGTCTTGCGCGACCGCATAAAAATCGGCCCGTGATCCCGGCACCAGACATCGTTCGTCGCATGAGGAAACAGACGATAAGCCGACTCCGGGACACCCGCCGCCGTCAGCATCTTCGCCACCCGCTCATGCGCCTCAGCAGCGGCATTGATGGAAACAAGCTGAAAGCGACTGGCCGCAGCGACAATCTCGACAAACTTTTGCTCAATCGCCGCCTGCTTGCCCGGCCAGATATGGCCCGAAACCGGCCAGGAAAACCAAACCGTCTCCTGCCTCACCCATTCCGCAGGCAAAGTCCACTCAATGTAAGATGTCATTGCCCACAACGAACAGAAAGCAAACAGAATGGGCAAGCCTGCGCTGAAATCGAATAACTATTATTCGCCGTGGTAAACCCGCAGGGTGAAGAACTTGGTTCAAGGGCACCAGTCGCGATGGCTGAGAGGCTTGCCAGGGCGTAGAGGAGAGCGCCCGCCGATTAGCATGATCGGTCCGGCTTCTGTCGCTTGGCTCCATTCGCCGTGACAGTCTTCGTTCCTCGCTGCGCTCGGAACGAAGCCTGGTAGGTGGTCGGGGACTCGAACCCCGGACCAAGAGATTAAAAGTCTCCTGCTCTACCAACTGAGCTAACCACCCACGGAGGAATTCTCAAAATGAGAAGCCCCACAAGATGTACCCTCGCGGGCAGGGTGCAAGGAAAAAGTGGGGCTTCAACAAACCGCCCGGCCTCATTCGTATCCCCATGGAGCCGGCGGAGGGT
>JBJHBN010000287.1:0-4364 GCA_050485505.1 Opitutales bacterium
ATCCCTCGCCTTCGCCTACATCGAGGCCGACCAACAACTGCTCGCCGGGTTCACCTTCACCACCATTGCGGAAATGGTGGAAAGCGCACCGGAATACCGCATCTACGCGGCCGAGTCCTTCGCCAGTGCGAATGACCGTGACGCCATGCTTGAACAATACCGCGCCTACCTGCAGGCAGTCCCCAACGACCGCAGCATCTGGCTGGTTCTGGCCGAAACGTTGGATGAAGCGGGCAACCGCAGCGATGCACTTGACGCCTATCTGCGGGTCGATCGCCTGCGTGCGGATGGATCGACGCGGATCCGAATCGGCCAGCTCTACCTTCAGGCGGACAACTTATCGCAGGCACAGAACTGGTTCGCCCGAGCCCTGAACGATTTTCCACACACCGAAGAAGAGGCACTTTACGGTTTGTTCGAAACTGCCTGGCTGTCACGGCGCTTCGCGGATGCGGAGCAATTGCTCGAAGCTCTGGAGGAGATCAATCCGCAGCGGGTCGACGACTCAGAGCTGGCAGATGCAAAGGAACAATTGCGTGAGTGGCGACGCCGTCAGGACGAAGCCGCCGCCGCGGCTGCCGCCATCGCAGAGCGACGCGAACGCGAGGCTGAGGATGATCGCCTTGATGTCGATCTCGCCGAAGCCGCTGCGACCACCCAACCGGACGAAACCGAGACTGTGGTCCGCGAAAGAGAGCGACCACCGCGTGAAGCCGAAACGACTCCAAGTGCAGCTGAAGACGATCTCCGTGTGCGGGCGCGCGCCGCTTTCAGCCGTGGCGATGCCAGTGATGCGGTTCGTCTGTTTCGTCAGGCACTTGTCGATCACCCGGACGACGCCACCCTCTGGCGCCAGCTCAGTGACGCCGCCCTGCAAACCGGCGACACCGGCTGGGCCCAGGCGGCCGCCAGCGAAGCCCTGCGTCTCGACCCCGACAACCCACGCACCGTTTTGCAGTACATCCGCGCCAACAGCGACCAATGGCCCTCGGACCGCTGGTTGAGGGAAATGGAAAACGCCTATCGCCGCTTCCCGCGCACCCCTGAAATCATTTTACACCTCGCCCGCGGCTACCTGAGCCTCGAAAACAATCGCCGCAGCGCCCGCCTGCTGTTTGATGAATTCCTGCGCATTGCGCCCGAAGACCATCCGGAACGTCCGATGGTGGAAGCCGAACGCAGTCGGCTCTGATCGCCTCCCGCATCCATGCCTCGCATTACAGCCGCATCCATTGAAGCGATCAAAACCCGTATTCCCCTTGAGGAAGTCGCGGGTCGCCTCGTACAACTCAAACGCGCGGGCCGCAATTGGCGCGGCCTGAGTCCCTTTTCCAACGAAAAGACCCCGTCTTTTTACGTCCTGCCCGACAAAAACATTTTCAAATGCTTTTCCACCGGACTTGCCGGCGACGTCATCCGTTTTATTCAGGAAACCGAAAAGCTCGAGTTCGTCGAAGCCATTGAGACCCTCGCAGAACGCCACGGTGTCAACATCGAATACGAAGACGGCGGCGGGCCTTCGACCGCCTTTCGTTCCCTGCGCAAGGAGATCCTCGAAATCCACGAATACGCCGCCGACTTCTATCACCGCCAGTTTCTCAGCGACGATGGAGACGGCCCCGCAATCCGCAGATATTGGCAAGACCAGAGAGGCTTCCCCCTGGAAGTCGCCAGCGATTTTAAAATCGGCTACGCTCCGCCACAGGGCAACGCCCTCAACCAGCTACTGCTGAAAAAAGAATTCAGCGAAGAGGCCATCCAGCAATGCGGCCTCTTCTACGACGCCCGCGGACGCCGCGAAGTCAGCCAATGGAAAGCCCGCTTCCGCGGACGCCTGATGATTCCCATTCGCAATATTCAGGGTCAGATAATCGCCTTCACCGCCCGCCAGCTGGACAGCACCCCTGAAGACGATCCCGCCCGTGAGGCCAAATACGTCAATTCGCCGGAAACACCCATTTTCCACAAGGGCCGCATGCTCTTCAACCTCGACCGCGCCTCGCGCCCGGCGACCGAGCGCAATTGCTTCTACATGGTTGAAGGCCAGCTGGACGCGCTTCGCTGCACCCATGCAGGCTTCGAAAACACCATCGCTCCCCAGGGCACCGGCGTCACCGAAGAACAACTGAGGCTGCTCGGGCGCTACAGCCACCAGCTAACGATCCTGCTCGACGGCGACCGCGCCGGCCGGGAAGCTGCCCTTCGCATACTACCCATCGCCCTGCGTGCCGAGATTGAAGTAAGCTTTGTGACCCTTCCCGATGGCAGCGACCCGGACAGCTACATCCAGGAACACGGCAAAGAAGCCTGGCAAAAACTGCTCGATCAGGCCATTACGGCCATGGAGTTCGCCCTGCCTGCCCTGCTGCAACGCCACCCAGATACTCCAATAGGCCGCCGCGAAGCCTTTCAGGACCTCTTTCACATTCTACGCGAGAGCGAGTCTGCGATCGTCCGCAATGCCTATTTGGAAGACGCCATTGTAATCGCCCGCGAAGAGGCCCACGCCATCCGCCAGGACTTCGAGCACTTCCTCCAGACCGCCACTCCAGTGGTACGCCGGAGCCAGGATTCCGAGCCCCCGACCCCTGTAAAAAAGCAGCACGATAGTTTGACAACGCTGGAAGGAGTCTTACTTTGGATCGTTTTGCAGGATGTTAATTGGGCACAAAGACTGGCTCAGGTCATCGACCACCACTGGATACAATCCGAATCTCCCGAAGGCAAAGTCCTCGCTCGAATCCTGGCCGAAGCAGAAGCAGACACTTGGGAAGGCGCTCATCAAGTTGACGAGTTGCTTGACTCTCAAGCCGAACGCGACTGTTTTTTTGCGGTTTACGCAGAAGAACGCCCAATGGAAAACGTCGAAGCCATTGCAAATGAATGTCTTCTCAAACTTGCCCGACGCCATATTCAAAACCAGATTGAACAGCTTTCCGGTCAGCTCGCAGACCGCTCGACCGACGCAGAAACCCTGCGCCGGATTTTCAGCGATCGCAAAAAACTGAGCCAACTGAAGCAGGACCTGATTAAACATCCTCCGCAGATCCAATTGCCAACCACTGAAACGAAATCCCTCAACTGATTTCAACCAGCATGCCAGCAAGCACCAAAAAAACCGCTAAAAAAGCCACCACCAAAAAGGCCGCAGCCAAAAAGACTGCGACCAAAAAAACTGCGGCCAAGAAGGCCGTGGCTGCCAAAAAGGCTCCCACCGCGAAAAAGGCCGTGAAAAAAACCGCTGCTAAAACGGCTGAAGAAACTTCAGGCAAGACCAACGCGGAACTGGCTGCAGAAATCCATGCCCACGCCAAAAGGGCCGCCAAGAAGCGCAAGGAAGAAGAGGGCACGGATGCCAGCGAAGCGCCAAAAGGCGATGTCAATGAGCGGATTCGCAACCTGATCCGCAAGTCCAAGGAGCAGGGCTTCCTGACCTATAAGGACATCAACGACACCCTGCCGGAGACCATCGACAGTCCGAACGAGATCGAGAACGTCATCACGATTCTCGAAAACCTTGATGTCGACATCATCGACTCCGAAGAGGTCGAGGGTTACAAGCAGCGCCAGGAAGAGACCAACGAGGAGGAAATGCGCACTGCGCAGTCTGATATCCTCGACGACCCGGTTCGCATGTATTTGAAGCAGATGGGCCAGGTGCCGCTGCTAACCCGCGAAGAGGAAGTTGCCATTTCAAAGCGCATTGAAGATGCGGAAATGCGCGCCATGGACACCTTGTTTTCGGTCGCTTTCACCCGTGGCTTTCAAAAGGAGCTGGCACAGAAGCTGATCAACCGGGATGAGCGTTTTGACCGGGTCGTGCTCGATAAGAAAATCGAAAGTCGCGAACAGTATTTTAAACTGATCCCAACTCTGATCGAGCAGATCGAAGACCTGGAGAAGAAGCTCGACAAGGCCTGGGGTGAAATGCACGGCGAAGACGAAGCCGCCGCCAAGCGTGCCACCAAACGCTACGACAAATACGAGTCCGAGCTGAAGCCGATCTTCCGTAAGTTCTGCTTCAAGCTAAAAGTTTTTGAAGAGTATCTGGAAACGCTGGATCCGATGGTCCGCGAGATCCATGATCTGGTCGAGAGCCTTGCCCTTGCCGAGCGCGCACAAACCCGGCGCGGCCGCTCGATTGACGTGAATAAAGTTTCCCGCCGACTCGGCGAGATCCACCGTCAGATCCGGGTTGAGCCTGATCGTTTCCTGGAGTTGATCCGCGAAACCCGCAAGGGCATGCGCCAGGCCCACCGCGCCAAGACCGAAATGGTTGAAGCCAATCTGCGCCTGGTCATTTCGATCGCCAAAAAATACACCAACCGCGGTCTCAGCTTCCTCGACCTGATCCAGGAAGGCAA
>JBJHBN010000288.1:0-4362 GCA_050485505.1 Opitutales bacterium
AAAGGTGACTCGCAAGACCGCTGTGAAGAAAACCGCAAAAAAAGCTGCCCGAAAGGTCAGTGGTGGCGGATCCGAATAGCGGAATGCAAAAGAATCGGCATGAGGAATGCTAGTGGCGCTCCTGTATGGAACTGAAAATACTGCCTTATCCATTGTCGGTCGTGCGTCTCGAGCCATCGACGCCGCTGCCGCATTGGGTTTTTGAAAGTGCGTTTTTTTCTCTGACCCGCACCGACGACGAACTGTCGATATTCTGCGAGTCGAGAGTTGTCCCAGAGGATGCGCCTGCGGTGCGCGGCTGGCGTTGCTTCCGCGTAGTTGGACAGATTGATCTCGAACTGACCGGAATTCTATCCTCTCTGGCAATGCCGTTGGCGACTCGTCAGATCAGTATTTTTTCTATTTCGACCCACGACACGGATTACATGGTGCTGCAGGAAAAATGTCTGGATGACGCCGTGGATGTCCTGACCCGCGCGGGCCATGTTTTTGTCTGAAATCCTGTCGCCCATCAGGTTTACGAATTGACCTTGAAACAGGGTCCCATAGCTTCGTTATGGGTCCTGCAATTCGTTCGGATACGGATTGCGCGATTTTTGGGTAGCCGATGTCAATCAAGTCACAGTTCTTCATCCTTTGCATGGTGTGTCTTGCAATACCGGCATTGTTGTGGGCGGCGCTGCCTCCCTGGGTTGAGGAGGAACGCATCGCGACCCGTAGGGCCAGTGCGCCGGAAGAGCTGGTCTTGTACATTGAGGCTGTGGATCTGGATGCTCAGCGTCGATTCGTGTTTTTTGGGCCTGTGGTGGCGGAAACCCACACATTCAGGGGAACGATTCAGGCAGTGAACCGCAGCGGATCCGACTTGCAAGCGGGGGATGCTTTTGTCCTAGAGCTGCACCTCGACGTCCGCAAAATCCAGCGCGAGCGAAGAGCGCACGAGCGCAAAGTGCGCCGCGGCTGGGTTGGCCCGACAGTTTACTTTATGGAGGCACCTGCCTTTGTCGATGGCCCACCGGACAAAGGCAATGTCTACGAAATGAAAGCCTGGCTGCGAGTCGACGATGATATTCTGAAACCAGCCGCAGGCCCCCACAGCTTTGGCAGACCAGAACTGCTTGTTGCGGGGGATGGCTTCTAGTGGTTACACCACTAAGCTGCGTCTGGAAATGAAATATTTGGAATGCACTTCAACGATTAAAACACGTAGCGAAGAGACAACCGTCCTTCGGGAACGATCCAGCCCGATCCTACTTCGAGGCTCTATAGCGCGCCCGCCGCAGTGGGCTACAGCCATTTACCGGTTTGACTGCTTTCCACTTTTGAGAGCCCATTGATCGGGCCGGCGTAGATTATTTCGCCGCCGGCGCTGCCGCCGCCGGGGCCGAGGTCGATGACCCAGTCGAGGAGGCGGATGACGTCCATGTTGTGCTCAATGAGGATCAAAGTGTGACCCTGATCGCGGAGCTGAAAAAGGAGGTCCATGAGATGCTGGATATCGACCCAGTGGAGTCCTGTGGTGGGTTCGTCGAGAATGTAGAGAGTCTGGCCGCGGCGGCCCTTGCTGAGTTCCAGGGAGAGTTTGATGCGCTGGGCTTCGCCGCCGGAGAGAGTGTTGGAGGCCTGGCCGAGATGGAGGTAGCCTAGGCCGACGGCGGCCAGGGTTTCGAGCTTGGCACGAATTGGGGGCTGGTTTTGGAAGAATTCGAGGGCCTGCTCGACGGTCATGTCGAGAACGTCGGCGATGTTGGCGCCGCGGAAGCGGACTTCAAGGGTTTCGCGATTATAGCGGCGACCCTGGCAGCTGGGGCATTCGCCGTAGACGTCGTGCAGAAACTGCATGTCCATGCGGATGGCGCCGTCGCCCTGGCAGCGCTCGCAGCGTCCGCCGCGCACATTGAAGGAAAAGCGGTTGGCCTTGTAGCCGCGCACTTTTGACAGCGGGCACTGGGCAAAGAGCCGACGCAGGTCGTCGAACAACTTTACATAGGTCGCCGGATTTGAGCGCGGGCTGCGGCCAATGGGTTCCTGGTCGACCAGCACCATGCGGTCAAAGTGTTCCATCCCTTTGAGCCCTTTGTGACGACCGGGAATCTGCTTGGACCGGTTGAGGCGCATGGAAGCTGCCTTGGCCAGGATTTCGGTGATAAGAGTGCTTTTGCCGGAACCGCTGACTCCCGTCACTCCCGTCAGGCAACCGATAGGAAAGGCAGCATCCACATTTTTCAGGTTGTGCTCGGAAGCGCCGAGAATCTCTATCTGCGCGCCAGGCGTTGGCTGCATTCGGTTTCCACCGGCTTCGATGCGAGTACGTCCTGAGAGGAACTGGCCAGTGATGCATTTGGGGTTGGCCTTGGCTTCGCCGACGGCTCCTTCAAAAACTATCCGTCCACCGTTGGCGCCGGCCCCAGGGCCGAGTTCAATCAAGCGGTCGGCAGCCTCGATGACATCGCCATCGTGTTCGACCAGCACAACCGTATTGCCCTGGTCACGCAGGGTGCGTACCGATTCGATCAAACGCTCGGTATCCGTGGGGTGAAGGCCGATGGTTGGTTCATCGAGCACATAGGTAACGCCGACCAGGCCCATTCCGAGGTGTGAGGCTAAGCGCGCGCGCTGGGCTTCGCCGCCGCTGAGGCTCGCGTAAGGGCGGTTCAGGCTCAGGTAACCCAAACCCACTTGATTGAGAAATTGCAGACGGTGTTGCAGGCCCTGGATGGCATCCTCGAGTTGTGGGAAGGACCAGCCGCGCACGACTGCATAGGCCTCTTTCAGGCTCAGCCGCATGAAGGCGCTGAAACTGAGCCCTTCAACCAGAACCGCGCGTGCCTCTGCGGAGAGTCGCTGGCCTTGGCAATCGGGACAAAGTTTGCGGGTCTGGTAAAGAAGGAGCTTTTGGCGGAGGCCATCGCTGCTGGTTTCACGGCGTGTGGATTCGAGGTCGGCCAGGACTCCCTCGAAACGGGTTGGAACCGGCTTGCTGTTACCGCCTTTGAGCTTGAAATCGTAGAGCCGTTCGGGGTCGCCGTGGAGCAGGATGTCTTTCACCGAGTCCGCCAGTTCGTTCCAAGGTATTTTCGGGTCGAAAGGAATCTGCTCGGAGAGCTGTTTGAGCATGGCATTGCGCTGGATAATCATGCGTTTCGAACCCAAACGCCAGGGTTTGATCGCGCCGTTGCGCACGCTCTTGGATGGATCCGGGACTACCAGCTCCTCGCGGAACTGCAGTGTTTCCCCGAGCCCACCGCAGGTCGGGCAGGCGCCGCGCGGGTGGTCATGCGAGAAGAGTTTGGGTGTCACCGGCTGGTAGACACTGGCACAAATACTGCAGCTTAGATGCTGGCTCAGGGGGATGTCCCGCCAGATACCCCGGTCGGGTCCCTGAAGGCTGACAATGGCCTGGTCCTGGCCCTCCTTGAAGGCGATTTCGAGCGAGTCGGCAAGGCGGCTGCGCTGATCCGGACGCAGCACAATGCGATCGATTACAACGTCCAGCTGGTGTTCTTCCTTGCCGGAGGGTAGGGCGTCCACATCGTCGACTTCGCTTACCTGCCCATCTATGCGGATTCTTTGGAAGCCCTTCATGCGCAGATGGGTCAATTCGCCGCGGATGACGGACGTTTTTGCCTTAAAAAGCGGAGCAATGATCAGCAAGCGACTGCCCTCGGGTTCGTTAAAGACGCGGTCCAGGCAATCGTCCAGTGAGCGCCTTTCAATACGTCCTCCATCTTTCGGGCAGTGGGGAACGCCCGCCAGTGCCCAGAGCAGACGCGCGTAGTCGGCGATCTCGGTGACGGTGGCCACGGTGCTGCGCGGATTTGAACCAGCTGCTTCGCGCTGCTCAACGGCGATGACAGGAGACAGGCCGTGGATGAAGTCGACATCGGGTTTTGGCGCCTGTTCCAGCAGCATCCGCGCCCGCGGGGAAAGGCTGTCCATGAATTTGCGGTAACCTTCCGCATACAGCGTGTCGAAGGCCAGCGACGATTTGCCCGATCCGCTTACGCCCGTGAGCACCGTAATCCGATTGCGCGGCAGGCGCAATTCGACGTCTTGCAGATTGTGGGTGCGGGCACCTTTGATGTGGATGAAGTCTTTGGGCTGCATTAGTGGATTTACGATGGAATCATTCAAATAGGGTTGAGTTAAAGCAGGAAGCGGAATAAAGAAAACCTCATAAACTAATTGATATGAGTTCCTCTTTATCCACACCCATCCTTTATATCAAACCCGGTTGCCCTTGGTGCCGAGAGGCGATGACCTTTTTCTCACAGCATGGAGTTGAAGTTTCCATTCGCGATGTCACTCGCAGTAAACGGGATATGCAGCGCATGGTCGAGGTGAGCGGGCAAAGCCCTGTCT
>JBJHBN010000289.1:0-4362 GCA_050485505.1 Opitutales bacterium
GTCCTATCTCAATTCCGGGCTTCGGCCGGGGATCGCTGCAAACTCCGGCTCTGCCGGAGTTTTCTGCTAATTGCTTCGGAGTTTGAATCGATATTCGGTTACCTGTGAATACATTTCACCGGGATGTAGAATTGTGGAGGGGAAGTTTGGCTGGTTGGGTGAGTCGGGGAAGTGTTGTGCTTCCAGACAAAAGCCACTGCGGTGTTCATAGCTGCCGCCTGATTTCGAGGGTAGAGTCCCGTCTAGAAAATTGCCTCCGTAAAACTGCAGGCCTGGCTCGGTGGTCCAGACTTCCATGACCCGTCCAGAACTTGCTTCATAGACCTCAGCAGCGAGCGTGAGTTCGTCTCCATCTTTGTCCAGTACCCAGTTGTGGTCGTAGCCTTGGCCGAATTGAAGCTGCGCATCATCCGCATCCAGACGTTCACCGATACGGTGTGCCTGACTGAAGTCAAAAGGTGTTCCTGCAACCGGAGCAATTTCGCCGGTTGGAATCAATCCAGCATCCACCGGGGTGTAGTGGCTGGCATGCAGCGTCAGGTAGTGGTCGTTGATGGTGCCGCTGCTTTCTCCTGCGAGGTTGTAGTAGTTGTGCTGAGTAAGGTTAACCGGTGTGGCTTGATCGGTCCATGCTTCGTATTCGATTCGCAGCGAATTGTCATCCGTCAGCCAATAGTAGACGTCCACCTGCAGGGTGCCCGGGTAGCCTTCTTCACCGTCCGGGCTAATGTAAGAAAGCTTCAGTCCGTTGCCATAGGCACCGTAGACAGGCTCCGCGTCCCAGAGGACTTTGTCGAATCCGCGCTCTCCACCGTGGAGGGAACAAGGCAGACCTCCGGGTTCATCGTTGAGGGCTAAATAGTAAGCTTTCCCGTCCAGCTCGAAGCGCCCTTCGGCAATGCGGTTTGCGTAGCGGCCGATCAGGCATCCGAAATAAGGGGAGCGCTCGATATAGTCATCCAGGTTGTCGAAACCGAGAACGATGTCGTCGAATTGTCCGTCCCGATCAGGAACATACAGTCGCACCATTGTGCCGCCATAGTTCATGATTTCGGCAGTGAGGCCATTGACATTGGTCAGTGTGAATAGGCGGACTGGGTCGCCATTTTCAGTGTGACCAAAGACAACGGATGGAACCCGTTCCTCAGCACTGGGGCCGCAACCCAGTGTCAGTGTCAAGCAGGTGAGAGCCAGTCCAGTGAGCAGATTTTTCATAAGCAAAGCGATGGGGTAGGGTGAATCCAGAGAATTGCACTTAGACACTTAGCGCCCGTTTGGTAAAAGGCAACCTGCTTATGTTTGAAATGGTGGACGGCGAGGGACTCGAACCCACGACCTACTGGGTGTAAACCAGTTGCTCTAACCAACTGAGCTAGCCGTCCGTCCAATGAAAGAGGCTGAGGGAAAGGCTTTTTGGGGAAATGACAAGCGGAAATTTATCAAATGGGCAGGGAATCTCGTCAGAGCCAGAAACTGAAGTATAGATAGATTCCGACGACCAAGCCGAGGACCAATGCGGTGCCGAGGACATCCGGCCATCCCCAGCCGCTGCGCTCCTCATCTCTGGTGGCTTTGTTAACGGTTCCCCAAGTCAGTCCGGAAATCTGCGAATCGGGCTGTTGTGGGGCTGTCAATGAGCCGACCACGATAATGATAACGCTGATAAGGAAGAGGGTGCCAGAGTAATAGAGAAAGCTGAAATTACCGAACCAGCCGATGAATCCGCTGTCCGGCAAAAAGCCGCCGCCGACGGCAGCTTGGATGGCCAGCTTCAACATGCCTAGAACGAATCCAATGGAAAGACCGAGGACCGCTCCGCGGCTATTGATGCGCTTGCAGAAGAGCCCGAGGAGGAAAACCGCGGTGATCGGCGGTGCCAGATAGCCTTGGACACTCTGCAGGTATTGATAAAGGCCACCCTGGGAAATCATAGGCATGATCGGAATCCAGAGCAAACCCAGGGCGACGACCACACCAGTTGCCAAGCGCCCAACGGTGACCAGTTCCCGTTCGGGCCGACCCGGACGCAGCTTGCTGTAGATGTCCATCGTGAACAAGGTGGCGCAGGAATTGAACAGGGAAGCCAATGAACTCATCAGTGCCGACATCAGTCCGGCCACCACAATTCCTCGCAAACCAGCGGGGAGAAGGGTTGCGACCATTGTGGGGAATACGGAATCACCACGGACCTCGCCATCCGCATCTGTGGGGATGGCAATGACGCCCTGCTGATGCAGTGCGTAACCAATCATGCCCGGAACGAGGAAAAGGAACACGGGTAAGACTTTGAGAAAACCACCGAAGATGGCCCCGCGGCGGGCTTCTGTCAGGTTACGTGCGGCCAAGGTGCGCTGGATGATGTATTGGTCGGTACACCAATACCAGATACCGATGATGGGCGAGGCGATTAAAACGCCGAGCCAGGGAAAGTCAGGATCCGACAGTGGTCGCCAGAGTGCGAATTGGTCGGCGTTTTCGGATAGAGTGATTTGCAACTCACCCCAGCCACCGAGCATTTGCAAACCGAAGAGGGTGACGAAAAGCGATCCACCAAGCAGCAAGCCTGCCTGGGCCACTTCGGTGTAAACCACTGCCCGCAACCCGCCGAAGACGGTGTAGATACCCGTTAACACCACTGTTGTGATAGCGCCGACCCAAAATGCATTCTGCGGTGAGCCGAAGGTGTCGGGGAGCAGGGTCTGAAAGACTATGGCTCCGGCAAAGACCGTGACGGAAACCTTGGTAAAGACGTAGGCTATCAGTGAAACAATCGACAGGATCCAGCGGGCTCTGGCGTCGAAGCGGCGCTCGAGAAACTCCGGCATCGTAAATACTCCAGAGCGGTAGTAGAAGGGGACAAAGACCCAGGCGAGTAAGAGCATCACCCAGGCGTGCAGTTCCCAGTGTGCCATCGCCATCCCGCTGCTGGCACCGTTGCCAGCGAGGCCAACAATGTGTTCGGATCCGATATTGGAGGCGAGCAGCGAGCAACCTACGACAAACCAACCGATTTCCCGACCAGCGAGAAAGTAGTCCTGGGGGTTTTTCTGGCGTCGCGCTGACCAGCGCACGATGCCGACGAGGAGAAGGAAATACGCAGCGACAATAATCCAGTCTATAAATTGCATGGGAGGTAGTGGGAGTTATTCACTGTAAACAGCGCAGAGTTTCAGAACAGAAAGTCTGCTTGTTAGTGAATTTCATGCAAAAGACAAGCTCTCAACTGAGCGACCAGGTGTGAAAGGGATCGGCCTGCTTTGCTCAATCGGTCAGAGTCCGCTTTCTTCGGAGCAACAGCCAAATGAAAAAAGGTCCACCGATCAGTGCGGTGAGAATGCCGATAGGGATTTCGCTCGGTGGATTCAGTGAGCGGGCGAGACTGTCGGCCCCGAGCAGCAGGATCGCTCCGAGCAGCATCGAGGCGGGCAGAAGGCTGCGGTGATCGGGTCCGAGCCAGAGGCGAATCATGTGTGGAGTGACCAGACCAATGAAGCCGATCAGCCCTGAGAAGGCCACGACGGCGCCGACCATGACTGCGTTCAGGAGAATCAATAGCCATTTCAGGCGCTGAATGGGCACGCCTAGGTGCCAGGCTTCGGATTCTCCCAGCATAAAGGCGTTCAGTTCACGCTTATAGCGTTGCAAGAGGAGCATGGGCACGACCACCAGGGGCACCAGAATGAGGAGGACCTGCCAGTTGGCGCGGCCGAGGCTGCCCAGCATCCAAAAGGCAAGCCGCCGTAGCTGGTCGTCGCTGGCCATGTAGAGAGCGATGCCAACCAAGGCACCGGAGAAGGCATTGATGGCAACACCTGCCAGCAGCAGGGTGGTAACGTGGGTACGCTTGCCGAGGCGAGCAATGCGGTAGGCCAAGGCTGTGGCGGCGAGTCCGCCGAGCATGGCGAGGAGGGGCGTCAACCAGAAACCCAGAATGTGCAGGCTCAAACCCAGCTGCGCGAGCAGGACCATTGCCAGCACCGCACCAGCCGCACCTCCACTGGAAACACCGATTAGGCCTGGGTCCGCGAGTGGGTTGCGGAATAATCCCTGGAGCGTTGCGCCTGACAGCGCCAGGGCGGCGCCGACAAGGATGGCGAAGAGCATGCGCGGCAGACGAATCTCCCAAAGGACGGCGTATTGTGTTTCGGTGACGTTTTCACCTCCCAGCCCGGGCCAGATGCCTTCGGCAAATGCGGCAAGGACTTGGGTGGGCCCCATACTCAGGCTGCCCTGCAGCAGGTGTATGACCGCACTGATGGCGCAGACGAGAGTGAGGAGCCCGAATGCATGGCGTTGATGCCAATACCGGGCGGTGGGTTTTGGCGCTTCCGTCATCAGCTTTTGAGCAGGCGCACGCGGCGG
>JBJHBN010000290.1:0-4354 GCA_050485505.1 Opitutales bacterium
GCATGCAGGTTCTGCAATGGGGCATCGACTATCCGCACATGGTTCAGCGCTTGCTGCCGTTGGCGACAACCGCACGCCAGGGGGCGCAGGCGATTGCCTTTAACGAGGTGGGGCGCCTGGCGATCATGCAGGATCCGGATTGGCAAAACGGTGCCTACCCGGTTGGGGAGGGACCGAGGGTTGGCCTTGCGGTGGCGCGTATGATGGCGCACATCACTTACCTCAGTGACGAAGGCCTGGAGGAGAAGTTTGGCCGCTCGCGGGTTCCGGCGGCGGCGCGTGATTTGTTTGCGGCGGAGTTTCAGGTCGAGAGTTATCTGCGCTATCAGGGGCAGAGTTTCATCAATCGCTTCGACGCGAATACCTACCTTTATCTGTCGAAGGCCTTGGACCGGTTCGACCTCTATGGACCGGATGGGAACCTGGAGGACGAACTGCAAAAGGTCGAAGCACGCACTCTGGTCATTGGTTTTACCAGCGACTGGCTATTTCCGCCTTCGCAGAACCGGGCTATCACGCACGCTCTGCTACGCTGCGGAAAGGATGCCTCCTATGCGGAGATCGACATGAGCCTTGGGCACGACTCCTTCCTGGTGCATGCGCCCGAATTGTATGAACTGGTTCGCAGCTTTCTATCCTAATGCCACCTAGACGACAACAGATCAAGCGGGAGACCGACTTGCAGATAATCAGCGACTGGATCGAGCCTAAAGCCAGGATTCTGGACCTGGGTTGCGGACGCGGGGTACTGCTCGAATACCTTAAGAAGACCCGCAACACCTACGGTGTCGGAGTCGACGTGAGCCCGCCCAAGATTGCCAGCTGCGTGCGCCGGGGCATAAACGTATACCATGGCGATGCTTCTGAGTTTCTGGACGAGATGCCCGACCATTATTTCGACTGGATCATCCTTTCGCGTATGGTTCAGGAGCTCTCGGACCCCGGCGATATCATCGACAAGGCCCTGCGCGTTGGGCGCCACTTGGCCGTGGGTTTCGTTAATTACGGCTTCTGGTTAAACCGGTGGTCGCTGTTGAAAACCGGAGAAAATATTCGCAACGAGGTCTACCCTGAACCTTGGGAACGCAGCCACCGCGGTAACCCGGTGAGCATCCACGGCTTCGAATCATTCTGTCAGCGCAACGGCATCCGTATCCGCCAGCATACCTACCTGAAAGGCGATTGGCGCACTCCAATCTCCGTCATGCCCAATCTGCTTGCGGGGTACGCGGTCTATCATTTGGTTCGAGAGTAATCTACGTCCATCGGTGGTTATGTGGAGCATTGGCAACGAGATGTTCGTGCCCGCTCCCTGTAGCCTCTGCCTTCAGGTTGAGGACCGGGGCCTTTGGCGCGACAGATGGTGGAAGTGCGGATGAAAATTGCATTGACCGTTGGGTCAATTGGCTGACAATGCTGCACCTTTACTGCTGCTCCCGTAGTGTAATGGATAACACACGGCCCTCCGGAGGCTGGGATCGGGGTTCGAATCCCTGCGGGAGCGCCATTTTTCACAGAGCTTCTTTATGTTTGGCCATCAGGCGGCGAAATTGGTGATAGCCGAGGCCCAGTGATTGGGCTGCTTTCCTTTGGTGGAAGCCATTTGCTTCCAGGGCGCTGCGGATTGACTGAATCTCCAGCTCGGAAATGGCTTCGGGTAAGTCGACAGGCAGAGGCATCGGCTTTGGTGCTGCCGTTGGTGTTGGTTGACTGCGGCTTTCCTTCTGCGTTTTCCAGGGACAAACAAAAGGATTGAACTCAATGGCGTTGATTTTAGGACCGGTGCTGCGGTAGACAGCACGCTCGACGACGTTTTTCAATTCGCGTATATTTCCCGGCCAGGAATAGGCTTCGAGCTGGGATTCTGCTCTGGCGCTGAATTCGATTAGACCCGGGCGACCGAGTTCAGCAGCCATGCGATTGGCAAAATGGCGAGCCAAGAGTAGGATGTCCTCGTGACGTTCCCGCAAGGGTGGCAGGAACAATACCTCGAAGCTCAAGCGGTCGAGCAGGTCGCGTTTGAATTGCCCGGAATCCGCTAGTGCAGGCAGGTCCGCATGGGTCGCACCTACTATGCGCACGTCCACTGTTGTCGGTTCACTGCCGCCAACCCGCTCAAATTCCCGGTATTCAACCACCCGTAAGATCTTCTCCTGCACATTGATCGGAACCAGGCCGATTTCATCCAGAAATAAGCTGCCACCCTCCGCCGCCTCAAAGCGGCCCTTGCGCCGCCCACTGGCACCGGTAAAGGCACCGGCTTCATGACCAAAGAGTTCGGATTCCAACACCCCCGGCGACAAGGCCGCACAGTTCAACGCTACCAGCGGCCCCTGCCAGCGAGCAGATAGGTAATGCAGCCGGCGAATGGCCAGCTCCTTGCCCGAGCCCCGTTCGCCTAGAATCAAAACCGGTCGGTCTACCTTGGCTACCAGCGACAAACGCTCCTGAAAGGCCATGAAGGCCGGCGATTCACCCATGGCTTCTAGGCTGGCCGGATGTGTTGAAGTGTAGCGCATAAATTAATAGATTAGCGGAAAAAGCTAAATAATTTGATAGAATCGCTATATAAAAAACGCGACAATAAATGTCTTACCTCGATAATTTATTGTTTAATCGTTTGTTATCAGTGGTTTATGATTATCCTAGAGGGGTGCCGCTAAAGAATTGGCACGGGTTCTGTTATTGGAGGTCTCAACAAGCGTTCGCACGAAGGTGGGCGCTGATGAACAGTAGCATTTTTATTCGGAGCACACATTATGGGCATATTCACACGGTTTCGGGACATCATTCAGTCGAACCTGAATGCAATGTTGGACAAGGCTGAGGATCCGGAGAAGTTGATCCGCTTGATGATTCAGGAGATGGAGGACACTTTGGTCGAACTGAAGGCTTCCTGTGCTGGGGCAATGGCGAGCAAGGCGCGGGTATTGCGTGGTTGGGATGCGGCCAGGGAGCGTTCACGCAAATGGGAGGCCAAGGCTCAGCTGGCAGTTGAGAAGGGGCGGGATGATCTCGCCCGCGAGGCCTTGCTAGAGCGTCGCCATGCGGACCAGGAGGCTCGGGCCCGTGAAGAGGAAATGCAACACTTTGAGGAGTTGATTGGCCAGTATCAGGACGACATTGGCCAGCTCGAGGAAAAACTGGAAGGTGCGCGCAACAAACACCGGATTTTGGTCCAGCGGCACATTCATGCTTCGCGGAAAAAGACTGCGGAAACCCGCATTCGCAAGGCCGAGACAAGCGATGCCTTTGTGCGCTTCGACCAGTTTGAAAGCCGCATCGACCGAATGGAGGCCGAGGCCGACTTGGTGCGGCCGGGGCGGCGTGAGAGTTTGGATGAGGCCTTTGAAAAGCTGGAGACCGATGACAGCATCGAAGCGGAGCTGGCCGCCTTGCGCAAGCGCATGGCCAGTGACAAGGATGCTGGCAAAGCGACTTGAGTTTAGGCTGCAGAATCAATAGAACTCTTTGCTATGAACAGCCCGCTTGATGCTCTCCTCATTGTTTTCATCGTCATCGGTATTCCGATTATCTGTGTGACGCTGATTGTGCTCGCAAAAATCCTGAAAGGGAGTGGATCGGGAAGCAATGCCTCCGGCAATGCAGAGGATCTGAAAATTTTAACCGAACTGAACCGCAACCTGAACCGTATGGAAGACCGCATTGAAGCGCTGGAGACCATAATCATTGAGCGGCAGAAATCCAAAAACAGTTAACCCACTTTATCCTATGTCCATGAATTCTACTCGTCGCCCACTGGCCCGTTCCCGCAATGGCTGGATATTCGGTGTCTGTCGGGGTCTGGCAGACTATGCTGAAATTTCCGTTGTCTGGGTCCGCTTGCTGGCGGTATTCGGATTTTTCCTGACCTCGGGTTGGCCGCTGGTTCTGATTTACATCGTTGCGGCCATCTTTATGCGTCCCTTACCCGAGGTGGAAGCGCCAAAGACTGGAGAGGAATGGGATTTGCATTGCGCCTACTCGACCGACCGCTCGATGGCGGTTCAGCGCCTGAAGCGTAAGTTCGATCAGTTGGACCGTCGCACCCGGCGGATGGAAGGGATTGTGACCGACCGCGAATTCGATTGGGAGCGTCGCTTCAACTCTGGTATCTGAAGTTTTTTACACTCGACCCGGTGCGGGGGATTGGTAGAGTAGGGGTTTGGCAATTGCCTGCCGATTAGCAGAGTTTAAAGGACCTTTTACAACTGGATGGACGTTACTTCTCACCCTTTTTTCGCGGATGTGAATCCGAAGGAGTTGGACCGCATTCTCGATCAAACTCAGCTCGAAAACTATGCCCCGGAGCAGGTTATTTTTGAGGAGGGTTCCAGCTCGGATGCGCTTTACC
>JBJHBN010000291.1:0-4353 GCA_050485505.1 Opitutales bacterium
GTCCATGGCTTTGGATAAGGTGCTGAGGCGTTCTGCCTCTCTGCTGTCTTTGTAGAGGAAGTAGGTGCTTTTCTGCCGATTGCGAAATTCGGCGCGTTCAATGATCAACAACTCAACCAGCTCCGGGTGTTCGTCGCAGTAGCCGAGATAGCTACGGATAGCGACGCTCACCCGTTCAATCGGGTTTTGGAATGCTTCGTATGCCTCGCTTACATGTTTGGACAGCCTGTGTACTGCTGCATCAACTGCGGCGAAAAAGAGTTTCTCCTTTGTTGGGAAATAGCGGTAGACGGTTCCTTTGCCTACTCCCAGCCGGTCGGCAAGAATCTGAATATCTGTCTGCCGGTAGCCGAATTCGGCAAACAGCAGCGCCGCTTCGCTGAGAATTTCCTCTTCCCGGCGACTGGCCAGTTCTGCGTCACGCGGACGACCTCGTTTGCGTTTTGATACCATCGTTAAAGCATTATATAATTAAATGACGGTCGCGTCCGTCAATAAAATAAGGAAAAATTTGTTTTGCTTGTGTTTGTGACGACCTGTGGGCGGGATGGGTCCGGATGACTCTCTTTCTTAGTTTTCTGACTGCTGTAGGATTTGGTGCCGGCGATTTTTTTGGCGGCATTGCCTCACGTCGGGTGAGTGCCGTTGTAGTCGCATTTTATTCACAGGGTCTTGCCGGAGTTCTGCTTCTTGGCGCCGCCTTGGTTTCGGGCTCTGTGCCTGTGTTGCAGGACTTGTTGTGGGGTGCTGCGGGTGGTCTGGCAGTGGGGTTTGCAATCAGCCGCTATTACCACGGTTTGTCAAAAGGAGGAATGGGTTGGGTAGCTACCATTGTCGGTGTCTTTTCGGCTTTGGTTCCATTTTTTGTCGGGGTACTGCTTGGTGAACGTCCCTCTCTGATATCCATTCTGGGAATCTTTACCATTGTCTGCTCGTTGGTTTTTGTAGTCCGCAAGCGAGGACAGAAACTACGTTCGACCCCGGTTGATGGAATACGCAGTGCGATCGTTTCGGGTTTGTTCTTTGGTCTCGCATTTGTTTGTTTTGGCATGGCACCGATGGAAAGCTCTTGGTGGCTGGTGGCTGCTGCTGGTCTTGCCTCGACGATACCGTTGTTGGGCGGATTTTCCTTGGTAAGGATACCACCGAGCGAAACCCGTGCCATACTTGCTGCCGGTTTTTTTCAGGCCCTGGCCCTGTTCACATTCAGCCTCGCGGTGGCAACCGGTCTGCTGTCTATCGTCTCAGTAGCAGGTGCCCTTTCGCCCGTTGGCACTGCGGTTCTCGCCCGCATCTTCCTGAATGAGCAATTCAGCCAACGCCAGGTGATAGGTCTCTCCACTGCATTGGCTGGTATTGTAATGCTCCTGCTGGGATAAGTTTAACCGGAGCGGGCGCGCCCCCGTGGCCGAAGCGCGACAGGCAGCGGTGGACGAGGGCGTCCCCCCTACCGAAGCAAGGAATCTTTATAGTTACGCTTTGATGTGAAATGGTAGAAAACTGTGGGGGTTACGATGAGGTCCAGCAGGGTGGATGTTACCAGACCACCGATGATGGCGATGGCTACCGGGTGCAGTATCTCCTTACCGGGGGCGTCAGCAGCCATAGCCAGGGGCAGTAGTGCCATCCCGGCTGTCAGGGCGGTCATAGTTACAGGTACCAGGCGCTCAAGGGTTCCGCGGACGACCATTTTTGAGGTGAACCCTTCACCTTCAAATCGCATGAGATGAATGTAATGGGAAATCATGAGGATGGTGTTTCTGGATGCGATGCCAGCCAAGGCAACCAAACCAATCAGGGTAGCCAGTGAGATTTCTCCAATTGTCAGCCAGGTGAGAACCAACGCACCGGCGCAAGCCAATGGTACGTTTATTAAAGTCTGTAAGACGAGAACACCTTGGCGATAGTATCCATATAGTAGAAAAGTCATCGCTATCAGGGTAATCAGGGCCAGCCAAAGCATTCGCTGGGTCGCCGCCTGTTGCGATGCATACTGACCGGCGAAGCTGAGGTAATATCCTTCGGGAAGGTCCATGCCCATCAGGTTGGTTCGGAGTTCTTCGACTGTGGAAACCAGATCGCGCGTGCCGTCACTGTTGGCTGAAACGAAAATCCGTCTGCTGCCGTTCTCCCGTTGAATCCTGTTTGGGCCATCGCTATGGAGAATCCTGGCCAGGTCTCCCAGAACAACAGAGCTGCCGTGCTCGTGACCGATCCTGAGTTCGGACAGCTTTGCCGCATCGGAACGTGCCTCTTCCTTGAGGCGGACGAACACATCCAACGGCAATTGATTGTCGCGGATCTGGGCGACACTGCGGCCACCCACAGCCTGTGCCAGCCATTCGTTGAGACTGCCTGCTCTGAGGTTGAATCCAGCCAATGCCTCCCGATCTGGAATGATATGGATCTGAGGAATCCTTAGCTGACGCTCAACCTGAATATCGGCTAGACCGCTTATACTTTGCATCCGCTCCTCGATTCTTAGCGCTTGTGCCCGTAGCTCATTCAGGTCGTCTCCATGGACTTTAACTACGATCTGTGCCTCGGTCCCAGCGAGCATGTGATCAATTCGGTGGGAGATTGGCTGGCCCACGTTGACATAGACTCCAGGGAGTTGACTGAGTTTCTCGCGTATGTCTGCTGCGATGAGATTCAAGGGCCGGCGGCTGCTGTGGAATTCGATATCGAACTCATTGACGTTGACCGGCATGACATGCTCATCCAGCTCCGCACGGCCGGTCCGTCTGCCCACTGAGCGGATATCGGGTATTTCCAGTAACAACTGCTCTCCCGCTTTCCCCAGTTGACGCGAAAGCTCAAGTGACGTTCCGGGAGCTGCTACCATGCTGGTTATTGAACTTCCCTCATTGAATTGTGGGAGGAACGATTTGCCCATGACAGGCCACAGTGCCAAGCTGAATGCGACTCCGATTGAGGTAAGCGCCAGGGTTGGAAATGGATACTTCAGGGCGGGTCTGACGAAACAACGCTCCGCCACCTTCTTGGTCGTGGCGACCAACCAGCCGTCTTTGGTATGGTGCATGCGCTTCATTCCGGGAAGGATGATTGACGCAAGCACCGGGACTATGGTGATTGCGACAATGAAGCTTGCCAGCATTGAAAGGATTGTCGCCATTGCTATCGGTGCGAACAATTGGCCTTCCATGCCACTGAGGGCAAAAAGTGGAAGAAAGACCAATGCTATCAATAGTGTTGCATAGAGTATGGCGCTTCTCACCTCGATGCTTGCATCCGCAACGACATCAATGACCGGTCGGGGTTCGGGCAGTTGCCTGTTTTCCCGTAGGCGGCGGAAAACGTTTTCAACATCGACGATGGCATCGTCGACTACCACGCCGATCAGCAGCAGCAGAGCCAGCATCGTGATGGAATTCAGCGTGTAGCCGAAGAAATACACCACCGCCGCCGCCGCCATCAGCGAGACCGGTATCGAGAGCGAAACGATGAATGTCGAGCGCAGGCTGCGCAGGAAAATCCACAGCACCACTGCGGCGAACAGGATGCCCAGTGCGATGGTCGTGTACAGCGCATCGATCTGCTCGATGATGAATGCAGAATCGTCGAAGGCGACCGACAGCGACAGACCGGGTGGCAGCTGCGGCAGGATCTCGTTCTGCAGCCGGGAGCGCACCTCGTTGGCGATGGCTACGGTGTTGGTGCCGGATACCTTGACGATGCCCAGTCCGACGGCCGGCTCACCATTGAAGCGTGCCAGTGATCGCCGGTCCTCCAGGCCGTCGACGATTCCGGCGATATCTCCGAGGCGCACCAGCGCGCCATTGTCTTCGGCCAGTACCAGTCCGCGCATGGCGATGAGGTCGTGGTACTCCAGATCAAGGCGGATCAGATCCTCCCGCGCACCGGCGACGAAGAAGCCCCCGGGTTGCTGTACGTGTTCGGCCGAGATCGCGCTGATCATCTCCGGGATCGTGAGGTCGACGGCGGCGAGGCGCTCGGGATCCACCTCGATGCGGATGTTGCGTTCCTGGCCGCCACCCACGCGCACCTCGCCCACGCCCGGGACATTCTCGATCAGTGGGCGGAGTTCATTGCGTGCAAAGGTGCTCAGCTCCTGTAGATCGCGGTCGCCCTGCAGCGCAAGCCACATTATCGGCTGGGCGTCGAAGGATACTTTAGAGATGACCGGCGGGTCGGCCTGCGCAGGGAGGCGCCTCTGGACTTCCGCGACTGCGGCCTGGACCTCGTTGAAGGCGATGTCGATATCCCTGTCGAGGTCGAAGGTGATGTTGACCACCGAGGCTCCCGGGCTCGAACTCGAGCGGATGGAGTCGATGCCGGGCACGGTGTTGACCGCCCGCTCGATCTCGGTGG
>JBJHBN010000292.1:0-4349 GCA_050485505.1 Opitutales bacterium
AACCCATGGCTGGTCCAATTGGATGGCACCGGAATCGTATCAAATTCCGAATAAACAAAGCCTTCCTCATAAAACCAACGGTAGGTATCGGCTTCTTTTTCGTTCGCGGTCCATTTGAACTTCCAGTCACCATCAAGAGAGATGGGTTCCGGGTATTCCTGCACCTCGTATTCAAACTCTGCGAAAGTCGGCTGAACAGCCATACAGGCCAGCAATGCCGTCGTGGAGCATACACGGGTAATAGTGTTCTTGATTGCGTTCATAAATTTATCTCGTGTTGGAACCTGCGCCTCAGTCTCGCAGGTATTTGTTCATTTCGATACAGGCCCATATCATTGGGCCCACGCCCTTCAGATCATTGCGAACAATGGGCTCGCTGATATAGTATTCGAAGGATCCATCCCGACCAAAGTTCAGTCCTGCAACCTGGCAACACTGCGCAAGGTGAACCTGCCCATCTTCGTCGACATCCAAAAGGTGATCATGGATACCCTGCCAGCCACGCTCAATCGTCTCTGCGAAAGGCTCCCTGGCCAAATAGCCGTGATTAACCGCTTTGGTCAGAAAATACACAAACATGGGAGCTGCGGTGCCCTCCAGATAATTACCCCAGCGTTCGCCTTGGTCAGTGACCTGCCACCAAAGCCCAGTACGCTCGTCCTGCCATTTTGCAATGCCCTTTGCAGTCCGTTCAACAATTTCAAGAACATCTGCATAGCCCTCGTGATCATTCGGCAGAAAATCCAATACATCCACCAACGCCATCGCATACCAACCGATACTTCTGCTCCAGAAATGGGGTGACAAGCCAGTTTCCGGGTCAGACCAATCGAGCTCACGGGTTTCATCCCAGGCATGGTAGTGTAAACCGGTTTTCGGATCGAATGCAACTTCGTCCATCAGGACAATCTGACGAACCACTTCATCGAACTCCTCAAGTCGATCAAACATGTTAGCATGGCGGGCAAGAAAGGGCATCCCCATATAAAGTCCATCAAGCCACATCTGATATGGGTAGACTCCTTTGTGCCAGTAGCCTCCACTGTCAGTCCTCGGTTGAACCTCAAGCTGGTAACGCAAGGTTTCAGCCATTTTCCGGTAGCGCTTTAAACCAGTGCGTTCGTAAAGCTGTAGCAGGACCCTACCTGGTTGAACGTGATCGATATCATACCGCTCGATATCGTACCGCTCGTGATTTCCATCGTCATCAATAAGGGGTGAGAAGAATTCCTGTCCGTAGATGAATGCATATGGATCATTGCTTGCATCAGCCAAATCCACCAAACTTGCGGCAAACAGGCCTTGCATATACCCCCAGCGCGATGGCACCAACTGTCCAGGCTCCATCCAATCGCGAAAACGGTTAATTTGGGTATGCATCAGATTCAGACCCAATTCGAGTGGCTCAAGGCTGCCGTCATAGGACTTTCCATCTCGCAGTCCCTTGCCGAACTGTGCCTCCTCACCGGCTGCCAAATTCAGGTCCATGACCCTATCTCCGTAGCGGAAACGTCCCCGTTGACCAGTTGTCGAACGGATAACCGCCTCGGTCAAATGACCATCTTTCCATTTCATATCCAGTTCAAATCCACCACGAGCTCTCAACCCGGATACCGAACCCGTTGACCAGGCGGCAGGAAGAGCTGGCAGCAATACGATCTCGTTCGTATGGCTCTGCAGGAGCATCTCGGCTATTCCTCCGGTAGTACCAAAGTTACCGTCTATCTGAAATGGTGGGTGCGCACCGAACAGATTCGGGTAGGATCCACCGGGGCCCGACATGGTTCGCCCTTCCGGAGTATCTTCCACCAGATTGAGCTGACTGAGCACCATCGAATGAGCCCTCTCGCTGTCCAATAAACGAGCCCAAAGCGCTATCTTCCAAGCAAGTGACCAGCCGGTACCACCGTCACCTCGAAAATCCAGTGACTGCCTGGCGGCTTCCATCAAGTCGGGAGTTGCCCAAGTTATTTCATCTCCTGGGAAGACACCCCACAAATGCGATACATGGCGGTGATCATTCTCTGGGTCATCCCGATCCTCGAGCCACTCCTGGAGCTGTCCCAAACGGCCGACCTGATTCGGAGCGATGCGCGCACCGAGCTCTTCCAACTGGGCGACAAAATCCGCGTCCCTATCGAGAATCTTTGCAGACTCAGCAGTTATTCGGAACAAAGTGCGGATCAACTGATGGTCCATGGTCGGTCCCATTACCAGGCCTCCGTGTTCTGGAGAGTTCGAAGGGCCACTGATCAACCAGCCGGTGTCCGGGTCCTCGACCAGTACTTCGGTATAAAAGAGCGCGGCTTCACGCATTATAGAGTAAGCGTAGTTTCGCAGAAAACTACGGTCTCCAGTAAACCTGAAGCGCTCCCAAAGCGCAAAGCTCAGCCAGGCGCCTCCACCCGGCCAGATACCGTGATTCGCATGATTAATTGGAGCGGTTCCCCGCCAGAGATCTGAATTGTGGTGAAGCACCCAGCCGTCCGCGTCGTAATGCGCACGTGCGGTTTCACGACCGCTGACAACGAGTTCCTCAATCATATCGAGAACGGGCTCATAGGTTTCTGAAAGGTTCGTCACCTGTGCCGGCCAGTAATTCATCTCAAAGTTGATATTCATGGTGTATTTACTGCCCCATGATGGTTCCAACAGGTCGTTCCAAATCCCCTGAAGATTTGCCGGCTGCGATCCCGGGCGGCTGGAAGCGATCAAGAGGTAGCGTCCATATTGGAAGAGCAAGGCCGCAAGAGCGGGATCGTCACTCTTATCCTCACGCCGCAGGCGCTCGTGGGTGGACAGTTCAGCCGCTGGGCTGGTCCCGAGATCCAATGAGACCCGGTTAAAGAGACGGCTATGGTCCGCAACGTGTGCGCCACGCAGTGAAGGGTAATCCTTGCGCAATGCCGTGTGCAAAATGCCCGCGGTTTCTGCTTCCGGATCGCCCGAAAGGTCCCGGAATCCACGGTGGTTGCTGGCGCCCGCCAGAATCACAGTGGCGGCATTAGCACCTTCAACTACAATCCGTGATCCTTGAGTAAAAACGCTACCGCCTTCAGCAAGCACAGCCACCCGGGCGGCAAAAGCGATGCCATCTTCCTGAACCTGGCCGCGCAACAATAGCTGGTCTTCGCCTACGGCCACCACCTCGTTTACTTCATGCAGACAATCCAGTTGCAGCGAAAACCGGATCGCCCCAGAAGCATCTGCGTCTATTCGGGTGACCAACACATCGTTCGGATAACTCGCGAAGGTTTCTCTTTGAAACCGGACATCGTCAACCGTATAACTTGTGCGGGCAATGGCCTTGGCTAGATTGAGTTCACGCCGGTAATCTTCCGTCGAGTCATGCCCAGGAAAATGAAGCAGAATGTCGCCGAAAGGCTGATAGGACATCTGCCGCAACGGAATGCTCATAAAGGAATCCATGGCCAGTTGTTCGGCCTCCCGTTGCTTCCCTTCGCGCAGTAATTCCCGCAATCGCGGCAATTGTTCGTGGGCTCCTTCCCGGTGATAAGAATGCACCGTTCCGGTCCAAACCGTGTCGTGGTTGAACTGTATCCGCTCGCGTTCAGGTTTGCCAAAAACCATGCCACCCAAGCTACCGTTGCCCACCGGCAAGGCTTCCGTCCAGTAGGAGGCAGGTTCCCCGTACCAGAGAACGGGGTCCTCCGTATTCGCCAATGTGACCACCCCCGAACATAACAGGAAGATGGCGGCAATGATCGGTCGAACCGACCGATTCAAGCCGTAGCTCAGTTTCATGGATTGTTGCTTCATCAATTTATTCATGGACGTTTACAGTGGGGTTCCAGCCATCACTACCGCTCAGCACCATGGAAGGCGTAATCTGATTTGCTTCCGACTCATTCAGGGCAAGTGCCCAAGGCACACGCCCGGAGGTATCGGCGCCGACTCCAGTATTTGCAAATTCGTAATAACGCGCTGTCTGCTCACGTTCGGGACGATTCCAATTGTGCCATCCTTCCGGACGAACGGCTGCAGGCATTTCTGTGCGCATAAAAGTCACCTGAGCATGATCCCTCCAGGGACGCCCGAGAAAGATGCGCAGCTCATCGTTTTCCACAGTGATGCGGCAGCTATCAAACACGAATCCGAAAGGGACCTTCCTGGGAGTCGAGGCCGCCGTTATGTAGGAGCTTCTCAAACTGTGCAAATGGCAATTGAGAAAATAAGCGGTCGCACCTCCAAAGACATAATCCGTACTGCCAGCGATGTAGCAGTTTTCAAAGTATTGGCGACCACGATTCAAAAACACCGTATCCTGCCAGCCAAGAAAATGGCAATTCCGGAAAACCACCCGATCGCCATCCACCCGTATAGCAAGC
>JBJHBN010000293.1:0-4329 GCA_050485505.1 Opitutales bacterium
CGGGAATAGTCTGTTCTACCGCGTTTATCGTTATCAGCCCTAATCAGCAAAACTCACTACTTATGAGTAAATCAAAATACATACATTCAATTATTGCGACCGGTTTTGCTCTCGGGCTTGCATCTCTTTCATCAGCTTCTGAAACTATAGTACTTCTTGGTGGAGATACCGACTTTGCTGAAAGTTATATGCCCCGGGATGAACGCATTCTTGCCAACGGTTACGACTATGGCTTGGAGAAGCTGACGCCTTTTCTCAATAGAGCCGATCACAGAATCATCAATCTGGAAGTACCCATTGTTGATCCCGAACTATTTCCAAGTCCATTTGAGGGCGATAAGGGCTACATCCATTGGGGAGATCCAAAGGAAGTACCAGCCGCTCTTGCCCGCCATAACATCGAAGCCGTAAGTCTCGGAAACAATCACACGCTGGACCACGGTGTTGAGGGCTTGTTCAGTACTCTGCTTCTGTTGGAACGCAAAGGTATAACGGTTTTCGGCGCGGACCTTAATCAGGAAAAGGCTGATCGGCCCTATGAGGTCGACCTTGACGTAGGAGGCGAACCTTTGCGCCTGGCTGTATTCGGGCCCTTCGAATACCGTCAAGTCTATCAGGACAAATATAAATGGTATGCTAAACCGGATTATCCTGGCTCGTCGGCCATCCATGACAACGGAGAGCCGATTGCGTCTGCAATCCGTGCATACAAGGAAAAGAATCCAGACTCATTCGTAATCGCTTTCCCTCACTGGGGCAACAACTACGTATGGCGAAATGAGCAGCAAAGGGCACAAGCAGAAGCTCTGGTAGCAGCGGGATCAGACGTTGTGGTTGGGCATGGTGCACATTGCCTACAGGACATTGAGAAAATTGATGGCACATGGGTGGTCTACAGTCTTGGGAATTTCCTTTTTAATACTCCGGGTCGGTTCGCTCGCTTCCAAGAAGAACGTGGGATTCTCCCCTACGGGATGGTGGGAATGCTCCATTTTCAAAGAGACACAAGCAGTCTGAAGGCAAAAATCAGACTGTACCCAATCTATTCGGATAATCAAATAACTGAATATCAACCGTACCCAGTATCCAAAGAATCTTTTGAAGAGGCTTATGCGAAGATCCTCGAACTGGCCTCTCAGGCTCCGGGAGAATTCGCCCAATCAATCATGAGGGGCGAAGATGACCTCGGATTCTACGTCGAACTTCCCCTGAACTAAACATCAACCACTAAAAATCAACCGATTCGTATATGAAAGCTTTAACTAAATTAATAACCATGACCGGAGTTGCTCTAGCAACTCTGGCCGCACAGGCAGTTGAACTCCACGATTGGCAGTTCAATGATGTCGCAGGCACACCTGTCTCCGCCACAGTTAATCAAGGAATTAACAGTGTCTTCTGGGATGGAAATATTGCTGATTCAACGACCACAGGTGAAGGAGCGCTGAGAATTCGACGCACAGGTGGGCTTGTGAGTAGGCGGGCAGACATCGGAGATAACCAGGGAAGCCCGGAATTGCACATGACTGTGGTCATTTCCGGTTGGAACCTGACGGACCCTGTCGACTTGGATGTTGGGCAACCTCGAATGAGATTGGAATTCTTGAGTGGCTTTGCGGCAGACAATCCAACTGCGGTCACAGCCAGTGTCCGGTTTGAGCGTCTCAGCAATGGCGATGTTGCTCTGCAAGCGCGAGCTACCGGGACTGCGGCACCGGGTGGGCAGGAAAGCGATATGATCCCACTGTTCACCTCAGTCCAGGAAGAACCGGTCACGATTCAGATCAGTTACAACCGACTCAGTCACTTCTACGTAGTCAACTACAAAGTTGGAGATGGCGAGTTCACTGAATTGTTCACTGGAACCACGAGTGGTATCCGTGATGCGGAATCGTTCCGTCTAGCAGTGCAAGGCGACTTCTTTGGAGATGGAAGCGGATTCCTTGATTTGGATCGATTTGCTATCTCCACTGACCTGCCAATTTCAGAACCTGACGGGCCTGAAGATGAACCGGAACCTTTCTTTGGAATCTTGCACGAGTGGACCTTTCATGAGGCTGAAGGAACCGCTATGGAGGACACATTGAATGTTGCAAATCCAGACTTCTCATGGGACGGAAATCTCGCCGACTCAGCAACGACAGGCTCCGGTATCTTTCGCATCCAGCGTGACGGAACCCTTACCAGCCGTCGTATAAATATCGGCAGCAACTTTGGCGCCGAATACATGTATTACACCGCAGAAATTGCCGGATGGGATTTTAGTTCGGTTTCAGCCTCGGATAGTCAGCCTCATCTTCGGTTCGAGTTTCTCGACGGACTTGCTGAGAGCGGAACCACCGCCCTCACCGCTGGCATGAGACTCAATCGCGAGGACAACGGCGACGTAACTCTCGAGGCTGTTGCTTCCGGAACAGCAGAACCCGGCGCAGTCGGCAGCGACGAGGTTGTCATATTCGGCTCTGTCCAGGAAGAGCCAGTCGTACTTATGACAGAATACAATCGCCTCGAGCACTGGTACCGCGTCTGGTATCGTATCGGGGATGGCGACTGGGTCGAATTCTTTGAAGGAACAACCAGTGGTCTCCGTGATGCTATTTCTATTAGACTGGCAGTCCGGGGCAACTTCGCCGGAACAGGTGATAGCTACTTCGACTTGGATCGGCTGCTCATCTCAAACGCCTACCCATACGAAGAGGATCCAGTCAGCCCATGGGAAGGTTTGGATACCATCGCAGGATCTGATTTTAAGTTGACTTCAAATGGAGCTCTCATGGATGTCAACTACCCGTGGATCTACCACGCCGGTGCCCGTGCCTGGGTATATATTTCACCTGACGGCAACAATGGCTTCTTCGGGTATATTCCAACGCTCGAAACCTGGGTATGGAGCACGGCTGATGCAGGCACCTGGATTTATGTATATGGGGACAATGAGGGATGGTCCGATTGGACATCCCTTGACTAAGGCATAACCTGCACCCTCTGGGCAGAGGGGCAGGACGGATCTATGAGGATAGATCCACAACAAATCGTCGTTTGCGGAATGCCCGGTTCTATTCGGGACCGGGCCCGCAGACTTCGTTCTTAAATTATCAAACATAGAATAGTGTGAAGCAATTACTTGCAGTTACTCTTGGCATACTGATCTCCTATGTATCGGCAACTTCAGAATTCCAAGGCAACCGCCCTTTTCAGGCAGAAGATATTTTTCGCTTGGAATACGCCGATAACCCCCGGATATCTCCGAACGGAGAGAAGGTCGTTTATCTACGAAAGACGAATGATATAATGACGGATAGAGCCAGGCGTGACATATGGTGTATTGAACTGGACTCAATGAACCAGTACCCCCTTTTTTCAGATCGACATAGCCGTTCTGTTCCCGTTTGGGATCAGCGCAGCGAACGGATCGCATTCGCCTCGAACGCATCCGGAAATAACCACATTTATGTCCATTTATTGAAGGAAAACCGTACGCTGCAGGTTGTCAGGGTCCCGGATCGCGTACGTAATCTCACATGGTCGCCGGATGGCAGGTGGATCGCCTTCAATATGGATGTCCCTACACGCACTCGCAACGCATTCACTCAAAACATCAAACGACCAGATCGACCGGAAGGAGCCCGTTGGTCTGAACGACCCGTAGTTATTGATAGAGCCCGCTACCAGTCCGATGGAAGAGGCATGCTGCCCTCCAGTTATTCACAGATTTTTATTGTATCCGCTGAAGGTGGTGCAAAGCGTCAACTCACTTTCTCCCAAGAGGATCATTTGAGCCAGCTCGCATGGACAAAAGACAGCGTGCGAATTATTTTTTCCGCCCGCACTGGTGAGGATTGGGAGCTCCGTTTGAGGGAATCCAATTTGCACGCAATCGACATACTGTCGGGTGAAATTGAACAACTAACATTTATAGATGGGTCTCAGACACAACCTAAAATCAGCCAATCGGGAAATCAGGTCGCTTTTCTGAATGCATCCGGAGACAAAGTAGCCTACCGGTATACGGAATTGGCCGTTCTGGATCTTGATTCTGGATCGGTCATCGAAATTCCGAATTTGATCGACCGCTCAATCCGGTCAGCCGAGTGGGATGTTGATGGCGAGCGTTTTATTGTCATGTATGACGATAGAGGGCATCGCAAGTTGGGGTATCTATCGTGGGACGGAGAGTTGACAGAGCTTGTCGATGATGTTTCAGGCGCACGCTTGGGACGGCCCTACCTCAGTGGTGAGTTTTCGGTCTCCGACAATGGCCTGATCACCTACACTCAGGGCGATGCCTACAATCCGGCCGACAGTGCATTGGTTAGCGACGGTGAGCGA
>JBJHBN010000294.1:0-4325 GCA_050485505.1 Opitutales bacterium
GCGATGAGCTTGCCGAGCTCGCCGATGGATTGTTGGCCAGCTTGAATGGCCGCTTCGACCGCGGCGACGTCACCGCGGATAATGATGGAAACGTAGGCCGCGCCGATTTTCTCTTTGCCGACGAGTTCAACGTCCGCGGCTTTGAGCATAGTGTCTGTGGCCTGGAGAGAGGCGGTGAGACCCTGGGTCTCGAGGATTCCGATGGATCGTGTGTCTTTCATGGTCGATGGATTTGAAGGGTGATCGGAGGGCAGTAGATACTCCCGCCCGCCGTAAAGGGGATTGATGAAATTGGGCTGATTGCAGCTGGCTGCGCCCTGAGTCAGTTCGCTACCAGGTTGTGGAATGACGGTGGAGGAAACAAGTGGGCTGCCACAGCGAATCGCCACCGTCTGTGCGCATTCGATTGCGGCTTCGAGGTCGGCGATGCTTCCGGAAAAGCGCGACAGAATGACCTCAGTGCCGATTGGCTCAAGCCCGAGCAGTTGCACATTTGCGGCATGCAGTGCCCGATCGACGATGAGCGCGGTGACGCTCAGAAATGCACTTTCGGTATACGCGATGCCATTCATGGCAGACCTTAGCTTTTCAGCCCGTGTTGCCGAACCACCTCGCGAACGATTTCTTCAATGCTCGCCGCGGAGAGTTGGGTACGGTCCGGAAGTCGTTTGCACTCTGCGGCGGCTTCCTCGAAACCGCAATCCATTAACAGGCAGGCGAGGTGTGTACGGATGCGTGCCATGTTGGCCTGTTCGTTTTCGGAGAGTGGAAAGCGCGCAGGGCCTGCTTTGAAACCGCGCAATTCGTAGCCCATGCGGAATCCTTCGGGAAAATTGGGTGCGTTGACCATCAAGTCGAACAGTTCAAGCAGGCGGTATTGCAGTTTGCGGGCCTCGTCCCATTTTTCCTGTTTTGCCGCATGGTAGAGGTTCATAATAACTTCCGGAACCACTCCCGCGCTGGACAGGGTTCCCCCGTCGCCGCCCATGAAGAGACTGGTGCACAACAGCTCTTCCCAACCCATCAACACAGAGAACTCCGGGCGTTGGCTTTTGATCTCATGAATTACGCGCTGAAAGCGTGGCATGTCGCGTGAAGTATCTTTAGTGCCGATGATTCGGGGGCAGGAGAGGGCCAGACTTTTCAGCACCGGGACGCTGATTTCGTTCGCGAAGGCCGGAATATTGTAGATGACAATATCGATCGGAGACCGTTCGGCCAGTTCGCGAAAATAGGCCTCAATGCTTTCCTGCGAAAGTTTGTAGTAGTAAGGGCCGGTGATCGAGACGGCGCGACAACCCAAGTCCGCACAGAAGCGGCACATCTCAAGTGCGAGGTCGAGGTTGGGTTCGGCTGCCCCTGCGAGAATTGGTAGTGAGCCGGCTTCTTCGGCGAAAATCCGCACGACCTGCTTGCGCTCCTCAAAGCTCAGCCGGATAAACTCGCCCATGGATCCATTTGGGTAGAATCCGGATATACCAGTCTTCGCCAACCAGCGAATGATTTTGCGCAGTTCGTCTTCGTTGATCGATCCCGATTCGTCATACGGGACGATGGTCGGAACAAAAATGCCTGAAAGTGCGGATGCCATAGGTTCGGTTTTGAGTGATGAAGGTCAGAAGGTATCTGGCTGTGGATCGATTGGCAATACCAGGGAGGTTTCTCGATACTGCCCTCGGTAGCGGGTGCGCGATAGCGCCTCGAAGTCGGGTCTGGTTGGGTCGTCCGTTCGAAACGCTATTGCTGTTTCGCTACGCATCCATGACCTTTTGGTCGATTTTGTGAGCAATGCTTGCCCAGTCGGTTCTGCGTGGCAGTTCGCGGGCATAGTTGTGGATGGATTCCAGCTTGTTGTAGAAAGGAATTGCAGCGTTCACTTCCGGGTCATGCCATGTGCTTTTGCGGCAGCCTGTTCCGCCTTTAAAGGTCAGGAGCTTGTCGTTTTCCGCATCGGTGCAATGGCAGAGGAATCGATACGCCAGCTCGGCATGTTTACTGCCGCTGCCGATGCCCATAATCCAATAGACATTCAGGGATGCGCTGCTGGCCCCTCTGGCGGAGGGCAGGGGGGCGATGCCGACTTTGCCTTTGGTCTTACTGGACGGATCAGTCTCGGCCAGGACCGCGAATCCGAACCAGTTGATCATCATCGCGACTTCGCCCTGGACGAATGCCAAGCCGGCTTTGACCGAATCAAATTCGCGGGATCCGGGGTGGGTGGCATCTGAATCGTTCATCAGCTTGCGGTAATAGTCGAGCGCCTCTGTCGCGGGTCCGGATTCAAGGTCCAGCGAGCCATCCTCCGCGAACAACTCACCACCTCGCGTCCAGAGCTGGAGACAGAAGTCGTAGACCGTGTTGTGGCCGTCCGGGAAACCCGCGAGAACGGTCCCCCAGCGATTTTGTCCCGGGCTGCTGAGCAAGCGTGCCTGCTGATGGAATTCGTCCCAGTTTGTCGGCACCTCCAGCCCAAACTTTTCGAGCAGATCCTTGCGGTAGATCAGGCATTCGGGCCCATCGTGGTAGGGAAGCCCCAGAACCTGCTGGTCGAACTGCTGCAACCGCAGCAGGGATTCGGGCCATGCCTCCGGAAAGCCTTCGGGTTTTCCATACGCGTCAAAGCAGGTGTTTAGGTCGAGCAGTGCATCCGATGCCTGCGCTTCTGCCAGCCAGTCCGAAACCACAAGTGCGAGGTCCCATTTGCCGGACTTCAAACCTTCTTCGGTGATCAGTTCCCGGTAGAGGTCGTCGAGTTCAAGGGAAACGACTTCGAATTCAACTTCTTCCTGCAACTGCTTTTGGAAGTCCTGCAACTGTCGCTGAATCGATTCGGCGAAGGGTTCGAACTTGCGAAGGGCAATGCGTAGTTTTTTCATGACAGATTAAACTCCTTTTCGATTACTGATGTGTGTTGCCCTATGCGGGGTGCACCCAGCGAGGATTTGTAAACCCCGCCGTCGATACGGATCGGGCAACGGGTTGTCTTGAGTGAGATGGATTCATCCCGCTTTACTTCCTGCACAAAATCCAGTGCCTGAAAGGCTTCAGTCTGCCAAAGCTCTTCCCAGGATAAAACCTTGGTCGCCCAATAGTCGGCCGCCTCCAGGCGCTCGATCCAGAAGTCGCTGGATGATTTCTGTAGGTGTTTGGCAATGATCGCTTTAATTTCGTCACGCTTCTTGAACCAGCTCTTGGGGTCGGCGTAAGCTTCAAGGGCTGGCAGGTCCAGGAGCTGGCCGAGTTGAGGGATGGATCCCATCGCCAGGGCGATGAATCCATCCGCGGTCTGATAGATGCCATAGGGTGCACCCAGGTAGGCGTGTGCGTTGTTAAAGGTGCTGCGTCGGGGCGGTTGCTGGCCATCGTTCAGCCAGGTCGATGTGACTTCAAATTGCAGGTCGAGAATGGACTCCAGCAGACTCACTTCCACCAGGCCCCCTTTGAGAGTGATACCTCTTCTGACCAGGCAGGCCAAAATGCCCTGTACCAGGTGAGCGCTCGCGGCCAGATCTGCGACGGCCAGGCCAAAGGGCATTGGTGGCTGGTCGGCGTTGCCGTTGAGCCAGGTCAATCCGGAGACCGCCTGCGCGAGCAGGTCCTGTCCTGGCAACTTTGACCATGGTCCCTCGGATCCATAACCGGTTACGGTTCCATAGACCAGTCTGGGATTGATTGCATTGACCTGCTCGAAATCCAGTCCGAGCTTTTTCATGACGCCTGGACGAAAGTTCTGAATCAGGACATCGGCTCTTTTCAGCAGTTCGATGACTTTAGCCCGGTCTTCATCGGATTTCAGGTTTGCCGCAAAGCTCTGTTTATTCCGATTGATCGAATGAAACAGGGTACTGTCTCCATCCAGTTCCAGGTCAGAGATGTAGAGCTGACGGCAGATATCGCCAGTGTCAGGCCGTTCGATTTTGATCACGCGTGCGCCGAGGTCGGCAAGGCGCATTGCCGCTGCCGGGCCAGCGAGAAACTGACTGAAGTCGATGACCAGTAGTCCATCCAGTGGACGCTGTAGCGATTCTTTAGTCTGCATAGGAAAATGAGTTTTTGTAGAGTTCGTTGATGGCTCGCACCGTATCGGCCGCTTTTGCTTGGCCGCTTAGGTTGCGGTGGATGACCGCGCCGGCGGCTTCCTGGAAGGGAACATAGCCCGCATGGCGCGACCGCAGGAGGGCTCGGTCATGGGCATCCAGGTTCATTCTAAAGAAGTTGCCACACTGGTTGTCGCATTCTTGTGACAGCCAGGCATGTCGGTGCGCCGGCTGGCCACCGGATTGGAAGTAAAGTCCTTTTTGTGCGTTGGCTGATGCCACATATCC
>JBJHBN010000295.1:0-4323 GCA_050485505.1 Opitutales bacterium
CAATACACCCTCACGGATATGGTCGCGGAACTGGAGGAGTCTGCAGAAGTCGACCGTATCCGCTTGCGTGAAGGGCGCGAATATCGTCCGGGGGTGCACAACCCGAACCAAGTGGCGGAGGCGGTGCGCGCCTTTGAAGAAGTCACGGGTGTGGCTGCAGTCCTGCGTGGAAGTAGTTCGATTTCGAGCGGTTTTCGCAGTGATGAAGGGCGGGTTTTGGGGATCAACCTGCTCGAGTATCTGGCGGTTTCGGATCTCGGTATGTACTTGCGGCATGGAGATCTTGCTGATTTTTCTGCGGATCCTGCAGGCATTCTGTTGGGCAATCGGTTGGCGGCCCGCTTACAGGTGTCTGTTGGGGATACTGTTTACCTGGGCCATCTTGGAGAACAACGCCGCTACCGGATTGCGGCTATCTATGAAACAGGAGTTGAGCAGTATGACCGCTTTCACTATTTCATTCATCTGGCCGAGGCTCGGTTGTTGTTGAAGCGTCCGGACGAAGTCAGCTACCTGCAGGTCGCCGTACGCAATCCGGACAATGCCCCGGTCCTTGCGCAGCGTATTGAGGAGGCGGTAGGGCACCATGTGGCGAGCTGGCAGGAGCGGGAACGTTCCTGGCTGGATGTGTTCAGGGTGTTGACGATTTCTTCTGCCATTACCATGAGTGCGATCATCCTGATCGCTGGTCTGGGGATTTTCAACACGCTGGCGATCATCGTAATGGAACGCAGCCGGGAGATTGCCATCCTGAGGTCGATGGGTTACAGCCGAGGTGATATCAGGGCTATATTTATCTATCAGGGCATGGTGGTTATGGTGCTTGGAACTGTGGTTGGTTTTGGTTTGGCCCTGTGCCTGACCTGGGGGGTGGAGCGTCTGCCCATCCGTATCCGTGGAATATTTGCCACAGACAGTTTTTTGGTCGAATGGTCCATCTGGCATTATGTCTGGGCGGCGGTGATCGCTGCCGTTGTCGTTTTTATCGCGAGCTGGATTCCAGCCCGAAAGGCCGCTCGAATGGAGCCGGCGAATATCATCCGGGGGACTGGCGCGTGAGTGGGCAGGCGACAGGTGGCTTGGTGGCCATGAAGGCCCGGGGGCTGGTGCGGACTTTGGGTTCAGGCGAAGCTGCGGTGCGGGTTCTGGATGGTTTGGATTTCGATTTAAGCCCTGGCAAGACTCACGCGATAGTGGGCCCCAGCGGTTGCGGAAAAAGCACCTTGCTGTATTTGATGGGCCTGCTGGACCGGCCGGATCAGGGTGAGATATTTATTGGCGATCTGGAACTGGCCAAGGCCAGTGACGAGGAGCGGACCCGTGCGCGCAATGCGTCATTGGGCTTTGTTTTTCAGTTTCACTTTCTGCTATCGGAGTTCAGTGCCGTGGAAAACGTGATGCTGCCTATGGCGAAATTGGGAGACAGGAGTCGGGAGGAAATGGAGCAGCGTGCAGTTGGACTTCTCGACAAATTGGGTCTGGCGGATAAAGCCCGTCGTCAGGCGCATCAGCTCTCAGGCGGTGAACAGCAGCGGGTGGCCATTGCCCGGGCGCTGGCCAATGCGCCGGCGATTCTGCTGGCCGACGAACCGACCGGGAACCTGGATGAGCGCAATGCCAGTCAGGTATTTGAGCAATTGCAAGGGGTTGCCCACGAACTTGGACAGGCGGTCTTGATGGTCACGCACAATCCTGGTCTGGCAGAGCAGTGTGACCGCATTCTGCGGATGCGGGACGGCCGCTTTACATGACGTCGGCGAAGCCTTTACGGAGACCCTGAAACACATAGAAGCCACCGTAGAAGCATACGGCCGCGAGCGCATACAGGTAAATAATCCAGTGCGTCTGAACGGCTGTCCCCCAGAGCATCACATTGCGCATTTGGTCGATGCCCTGGAGGATAGGATTCCACTTCAAAAGGTTCCAGATGAGGGGGAATTCATACAGGTCGGAGGCCGGGAAAAAGATTCCGCTGATCCAGAATGCCAATTGGCTGGCGATCGGTGTCACTTGATTGATGTCGCGGAAGTAAACGGTGGCAGCCGAGAGGAGCCAGCCCATGCCTGCGGCAATGAACACCAGTGGCAGCCAGATAACAGGGATCCAAAGAATGCCGGATGGGATGGATTGGGTGACGATGCAGATCGCTGTTATTGCCAGCACCAGGCTGATAATGGCGGGGATGAGGCTGGCGGCAAGATAGGCGATTGGCAGTAAAGGCAGTGGGAAGATGACTTTTTTAACCAGATTTGTATGGCTGACAATGGCCGTGGGGCTCTGGTTCAGCATGTCGGTGAAAATGCCTAAAAGGGCCAGCCCCAGATAGATGCCGAGACCGTAAAGTAATGAGCTCTCGTCGCGCTCCGGATAAAAGCTGCCCTGAAGGAGAATACCAAAGATAAAGGTATAGAGCAGCATCATCGCAATCGGTGTCAGTACCTGCCAGAAGAAGCCCAGCAGGGAGCCTTTGGTACGTTGCAAAACCATGCGCTCACTGAACTGCAGTGCGATGTGTCGATCTCTCCAGAGCAGCTGAAAGGGTTGGGTCAGGCAGGACAACATGCCGGGCTCAGGATGATTGTTTTTTCAGAGCCTCGAGCTCTTCGGCCATTTTGTCCCGTTCCTCTCTCGCCTGATCCCGCTCCCAGCAGAAGTAGCCGCAGGCATGTTCCATCTGGGCTGCTTTGGTGTAGGCCTGTTCCAGTTCATTAAGGAGGTTTTTGATCGCTTTTTCCTTTTCCCCCAGCTGAAAGTTGCTCTGGGTTTCGAGCGACATCAGGCGGCTGGAAAGCAGTGCGTTTTCCACCCGCAGGGCAGTGGTTTCGCTGACGTCCATTTTCTGGAAGGGTGGCTTGGACGTCTCTGCCGGATCGGGTTCAACCTTGTTTAGCAGCCAGAAGCCCCCATTGCGTTCCACTTGCAAGCCGCGCTGTTCGCTGAAGTGCTCGACATCCAGGATGAGCCCCGGCCAGAAGTCATCGTAGTCGTCTCCGAACATCACCCCACCGTTCTTGAGCATGGGCCAATAGGCTTCCAGATCCGCCAGTACATCCCCTTCGTCGTGGCTTCCATCAATGTAGATCAAATCGGCCTTGACCGAGTGGTGCTCCAGAAGGCGTGCCGCAATTGCACTTGTTTGTGGCAGTGGAACAATGCGGTGTTCCTGTTTGCGGTGGATTACATTGGCAAGGAACTGGTAGAAAACATTCGGAAAACCGTTGGTGATCTTGAGATCCTTGTAACGCTTATTGTGAGAAATATCCTTCCAGAATTCCTGGGCACCCAGCCAGGTGTCGATGCAAATAATGGCCGAGTCTGATTGTTCCCGATCCAGCAGTTGGGCGCAGGTGAGGGCAGAGCCGCCCAGCCAGGTGCCGACTTCGATGATCAGTTCGGGCTTCTTTTCTCGAATCAGTTTTTCAAACAAAGGGTGTTCACTGTGCCAGCCTTCGAGTTGCTCTGGATACTTCTCGAGGGGGAAGTCCTTGTAAGGGGATCCGTTGAATAACAGGTCCAGGTAATTTGCTGCTGGTTCTTTCATTTATTGAGAAAGTTCTTGAGTTTAATCAGGAGATTTTTGGAAGCGAACTTCTTGCATGGGCAAGCCCATTAGTCCGAGGACGACCCGATCGCTGGCTGGAGTCAATTTCAGGGCTTCATGAATCCAATGCTCCTGAGTGTGGTCATCATGCGTGCCGACTGCCACGGCGGCGAATAAAAAATGGTCGCCGGATGGGAGATAGGGCATGACAAAGGTGAATTCAGCCACAGCCGTCTCTCCGCATGCCAGTCGCATTGGTCTTTGTCCGGATAGGTGAGAGCTGAGGTAGGTGTTGTCGTGGAATAACTCCTGGCCGAAGCGGTTTTTAATGCCAAATCCAACAATCGGCGATTCTATTGGCTGCTTGGCCCGGATGCTGACTTTCAATTGAACCAATTCCCCGCCCCGGATTACCTGCAAGGCTTTCTCTTTCCCGGCCTCACGGAGGGAGACGGATTCAATCAACACCCGACCTTCGCCAAATGAGGGCGACTCCGCATCGAAACTGAAAAAAGGGATCTTGGTGTCGCCACTTGTATTGAGTGCTTTTTGACGCGTATCCTCAGGACGAATCCCGCTTTGGTCGCTGGCTTCAACGTCTACGCCGGAAAGTGCGGACGCGGTCTCCGAATGATCGATTGAGTTGCTGTATTGGGATTCCAGATAGAGCTCTGTTGCCCGTTTGGGATCTCCCAGATACTGCGGTCGACCTTGATGCAGCCATAGGACCCGATCGCAAAAGCGGGTGATTAGACTCATGTCGTGGGAGACCACTATAACGG